>NZ_LIRG01000830.1:0-257 GCF_001419695.1 Streptomyces prasinopilosus | reverse complement strand
GCCCCGGGTGGTCGTGGAGCTGCACATCGGAGTGCTGCGGGTGCAGGGGCGCACCGGTGTGCTCGCGGCGCTCCAAGGGGCCATGTGCGTGCTGGTCCTGGGCAGCGCGGCCGTGCTGTTCACCCCCGCGGGCATCGCGGGCGCCGGGTGGGCGGTGCTGACCGGCATGACGGCGGTCGCCGTCGTCTCGGTGTTCGGCCTGCGCTCGGCGCTGCGCGAGCCGCACGACGGACGCGAGGGGCGGGACGGGCACGGGA
>NZ_LIRG01000083.1 GCF_001419695.1 Streptomyces prasinopilosus | reverse complement strand
CGCCGTCCAGCTCGCCGTGCCCAGGACGCGGGCACCGAGGTGCACGGCGAGCTGGACGGCGAGGGAGCCGACACCACCGGCCGCGGCGTGCACCAGGACGGTCTCGCCCCGCTTCACCCGCAGGGCCCTGTGCAGCACCTGGTAGGCGGTGAGCCCCGCGAGGGGCAGTCCGGCGGCCTCCTCGAAGGACAGGTTGCGCGGCTTGCGCGCGAGGGCCCGCACCGGGGCCGCCACGTACTCGGCGAAGGTGCCGCGGGAGAGGAAGTCCTCGCGCGCGTAGCCGATGACCTCGTCGCCGGGGGCGAACTCGGGGACGGCGGCGCCGGGCCGCACCACCACGCCCGAGACGTCCCAGCCCGGGACGACGGGGAACACCGGGGCCAGGAGCTGGTCCAGGTAGCCTTCGCGGCACTTCCAGTCGACCGGGTTGACGGCCGCCGCCCGCACCTTCACGAGCACCGAGTCGGGGCCGACCCGGGGTTCCGGCATCTCCGTGAGTTCGAGTACCTCGGGGCCGCCGTAGCGTGCGTAACTGATCGCCTTCATGGAACCGACCCTTCGTCGTCGTCTCCCGCCGCGCAAGTGGATCGCCGGGACTGCCGCCGTCCACGTGGCGGCCGGCGTGCGGCGGGCCGGGGCCGCCGGGTTCCCCCCGCGGCCCCGGCCACGTCGTGGCCCCGGTCACGTTTCCCCCTCGCCCTGGACGACATACCGACTGGTCGGCATCATGTGGGGGTACCGTCACGTCACCGGCCCGCAGGAGTGAGTATGAGCCCCGACCACCCGCCCGGACTGGATCTCGACCGGCTGGGCGCGCTGCTCGACCGGAAGCGGCCCGGCCTGGTGAACGGCCCCCTCTCCGGCCGGCTGATCGAGGGCGGCAGGTCGAACCTCACCTACGCGGTCTCCGACGGCACCGCCAAGTGGGTGGTACGGCGTCCTCCGCTCGGGCACGTCCTGGCCACCGCGCACGACATGCGGCGCGAGCACCGCGTGATCAGCGCGCTGCACGCCACCCCCGTCCCGGTCCCCCGCACGGTGCTGCTGTGCGAGGACGAGGAGGTGCTCGGGGCCCCCTTCTACGTCATGGAGTTCGTCGAGGGCACCCCCTACCGGACGGCGGACCAGCTGGCGCCGCTCGGCGCGCAGCGCACCCGGCAGGCGGTGTTCGCCCTGGTGGACACGCTGGTCGACCTGCACGCGGTGGACCCCGGGGAGGTGGGCCTGGCCGACTTCGGCCGTCCCGAGGGCTTCCTGGACCGGCAGCTGCGGCGCTGGGGCAAGCAGCTGGACGCCTCCCGCAACCGGGAACTGGCCGGCATCGACGAACTGCACGCCGCGCTCGGCCGGGAACTGCCCCACTCCCCCGCGCCGGCCGTGGTGCACGGCGACTACCGCCTGGACAACGTCCTGATCGCGAGCACCGACGGGGGCACCGACTCGATCCGGGCCGTCCTCGACTGGGAGATGTCCACCCTCGGTGATCCGCTGACCGACCTCGGCCTGCTGGTGATGTACGGCATGCCGCTGGGCACCCCCGACTCCCCGGTCTCCACGACCGCCGAGGCACCCGGGCACCCGTCGCCCGCCGAGCTGATCGAGCGGTACGCCGCCCGTTCGGGCCGCGACGTCTCCGGGATCGCCTGGTACACGGCGTTCGCCTGGTTCAAGCTCGCGGTGATCCTCGAGGGCATCCACTACCGCTACACGCTGGGGCAGACCGTCGGCCCCGGCTTCGACCGCATCGGCGATCTCGTCCCCGTCTTCATCGGGCACGGTCTGACCACGCTTCGCGAAGGCCTCCGGAAGGGCTGACCATGGACTTCACGTTCGACGCGCGCACCGAGGAACTGCGGGCCGCGCTCCTCTCCTTCATGGACGAGCACGTCCTCCCCGCCGAGCGGGTCGCCGACGGGCAGCGCGCCGCGCTGGACTCGCCGTGGGCGAATCCCCCGGTCGTGGAGGAGCTCAAGGCGGAGGCGCGCGGGCGGGGCCTGTGGAACCTGTTCCTGCCCGGTTCCGAGCACGGTGCCGGCCTCACCAACCTCCAGTACGCGCCGCTCGCCGAGATCATGGGCCGCTCCCCGCAGCTGGCGCCCACGGCGACGAACTGCGCGGCGCCCGACACCGGCAACATGGAGGTGCTGGCGCAGTTCGGCGACGAGCGGCAGCGCAAGCAGTGGCTGGAGCCGCTGCTGGCGGGTGAGATCCGCTCGGCGTTCGCGATGACCGAGCCCGACGTGGCCTCCTCGGACGCCACCAACATCACCACGCACATCGAGCGGGACGGCGACGAGTATGTGATCACGGGCCGCAAGTGGTACATCTCCGGGGCGATGCACCCGGACTGCCGGATCTTCATCGTGATGGGCAAGACCGACCCGGACGCGGCGGACGTCCGCCGCCAGCAGTCCATGGTCCTGGTGCCGCGCGACACCCCGGGCGTCACGATCACGCGCGCCATGCGGGTGTTCGGCTACGAGGACCACTACCACGGCGGCCACGCCGAGGTGGTCTTCGACCGGGCGCGGGTGCCGGTGTCGAACCTGATCGGCGAGGAGGGCGGCGGCTTCGCCATCGCGCAGGCGCGGCTCGGCCCCGGCCGGATCCACCACTGCATGCGGCTGATCGGCATGGCCGAGCGGGCGATCGAGCTGATGTGCCGGCGGGCCGTGTCCCGGGACGCCTTCGGCAAGTCCCTGGCGCAGCAGGGCGTCGTGCAGAACTGGATCGCGGACGCGCGGGTCGCCGTCGAGCAGCTGCGGCTGCTGGTGCTGAAGACGGCCTGGATGATGGACACGGTCGGCAACCGGGGCGCGCACACCGAGATCCAGGCCATCAAGATCGCGACCCCGCGCACGGTCGTCGGCATCCTCGACCGGGCCATCCAGCTGTACGGCGCGGGCGGGGTCAGCCAGGACCACCCGCTGGCCGAGCTGTACGCGGCCGCCCGGACCCTGATGATCGCCGACGGGCCGGACGAGGTGCACCAGCGGTCGCTGGCGCGGCGGGAGATCAGGAAGTACCGCTAGGGCCCCGGGGCCGCGCCGGCCCGCGGCCCCGGCGCCTCAGGGACGCAGGGCGCGCAGCAGCAGGTCGGCGAGGTGGTCGGCGACCTGCTGCGGGGTGAGGGGGCCGTCGGGGCGGTACCAGGTCGACAGGTGGTGGACGGAGCCGAAGTGGTAGTCCACCACCAGGTCGGCCGGGGTCGCGGTGGAGAACACGCCCGCCGCCTGGCCCTCCTCGACCAGCGCGCGGAAGCGCTCGTGGTAGCGGCGGCGCTCGGCCCGTACCTGCTTGTTCTTCTCCGGGCTCAGGTGGTGCATGGAGCGGAAGAAGATCGACGCGTCGTCGAGGTTCTCGATCGTCGTGACGACGACGTCGGCGGCCGCGCCCCGCAGGCGCGCCTCGATCGGCTCGTCGGCGTTCGCGTAGGCGTCCAGGCGCTCCTGCTGGACGCGCAGCACGCGCGCGTAGACCTCGTGCAGCAGGTCGTCCTTGGAACCGAAGTAGTGGTAGAGCGCGCCCTTGGTGACCCCGGCCGCCTCGACGATCTCCTGCACCGAAGTGCGGTCGTAGCCCTGCTCGGCGAAGAGCCGGGTGGCGGCGGCCAGGAGCCGCTGCGGCACCGGGGGCCCGTCGCCGTCCGTCGTCCTGGGCACTTCCGCCACCTGCCTTCCGTGTCACTGCCTGTCGTCGTCGGACCCGCCGGTGCCGCCGGCCGTCGCCGGCCGGGGCGTGCGGTCCGTTTCCCCGAGGGGGATCTTCCCACCTCGGGGCCCCGGCGCGTCGGGCAGGACCGCCCCGCGGGACGCGGGGCCTCCCCGCGCACCGGTCTCAGCGGGTGGACTCCCAGTGCCGCTGGATGCGGTTCATGCCGCCGAGCCAGCGCTCCGGGTCGGCGGCGCGGGCCTGGTAGTACTCGGCGACCTCGGGGTGCGGCAGGATCAGGAAGCGGTCCTCGTCGATGCCGCGGAACAGCGCGTCGGCCACGTCCTCCGGCTCGATCGCGGTCGGTTTGAGGACCAGGTCGCCCGCGCTGCCGCTGGCGGTGAGCATGTCGGTGCGGACGCCCTGCGGGCAGATCGCGTGGACCTTCACCCCCCGGTGGCGGTACGTCAGCGACAGCCACTCGGCGAAGGCGTAGGCGCCGTGCTTGGTGACGCTGTAGGGGGCCGTCCCGATCATGGTGAGCAGTCCGGCGGCGGAGACGGTGGAGACGAAGCGGCCGCCGCCGCGCTCCAGCCAGTCGGGGAGCAGCGCGTGCGCCGCGCGGACGTGGGCCATGACGTTGACGTCCCAGGAGAGCGCCCAGCCCTGTTCGTCGAGCGGTTCGCCGGGGTGCCCGCCGTCGCGGCCGACGCCGGCGTTGGCGCAGTAGACGTCGACCGTGCCGCCGAGCGCGTCGCGGGCCTCGGGCAGGACGGACGAGGCGTCGCCCGGGACCGCGATGCCGCCGATCTCGCCGGCGACGGCCTCGGCGCGGTCGGCGTCCAGGTCGTTGACGACGACCCGGGCCCCCTGGCCGGCGAAGCGGCGGGCGAGTGCCGCCCCGATGCCGCCCCCGGCGCCCGTGACGACCACCTTCGCACCCTGTACGGCTTCCACCATCGGCTCCTTCGCGCGGCTGCCCGGTCGCCCGGTTGCTTCCCGGCCCTGCGACGGCCCGACCACGGGGCCGTCCCGGTCGTACGGCCGCTCGGGCCGTACGACGCGTCGCGCCAGACTAACCGGTCGGTATGCCGGGTGGAAGAGAAGTGCCGCACGGCGGCGGCCCGGCTCGTTCCCCGGGCGGCGCACGCGCGTTAGCGTGCGTGAGCATGACATCGGCAGCGACCACGGAGGCCACGGCATGAGACTGTCCAGACGGAGCCTGCTCGCCACCACCACGGCCGCCCTCGCGGCCACCGCCGCGACCCCGGCCGCCGCCCGGGACGGCGCGGAGGGGATCCCGGGATCCGGCCGGGCCGCCCCGGCGTCCGGGCGCCGGGGCCTGCGCACCGGCTTCGAGCAGCTCGCCGCGGACGGTTACGCGGCGCTCGACGGGGAGCGGGTCGGCGTGGTCACCAACCCGACGGGCGTCACCCGGGACGTGCGGCACATCGTCGACGTCATGCACGCCGACGACCGCGTGGACCTGACCGCCGTGTTCGGCCCCGAGCATGGTTTCCGGGGCACCGCGCAGGCGGGCGGCTCGGAGGGCCGCCACGACGACCCGGCGACCGGCCTGCCCGTCTACGACACGTACCTGAAGAGCGGCCGGCCGCTCGCCGACGTCTTCACCGCCTCGGGCGTCGACACAATCGTCTTCGACATCCAGGACGTGGGCGCCCGCTTCTACACGTACATCTGGACGCTGTACGACTGCATGGAGGCGGCGCGGCTCGCGGACAAGCGGTTCGTGGTCCTCGACCGGCCGAACCCGGTGTCCGGCCGGGCCGCCCTGGGGCCCGTGCTGCACCCGGAGTTCGCCACGTTCGTCGGGCGGCAGCCGATCGCGCAGGCGCACGGGATGACGGTGGCGGAGCTGGCACGGCTGTTCAACGCCGAGTTCCTGACCGAGCCGGTGCGGCTGGAGACGGTACGGATGGCGGGCTGGCGGCGGTCCGACTTCCACGACGCCTCGGGGCTGCCCTGGGTACCGCCCAGCCCGAACATGCCGACGCCCGAGACGGCCCTGGTGTACGCGGGGACGTGCCTGTTCGAGGGCACCAACCTGTCCGAGGGGCGCGGGACGACCCGGCCGTTCGAGCTGCTGGGCGCCGAGGGGATCGACGGGCGCTGGGCGGCCGAGGCGAACGGCCTGGGCCTGGCGGGCGTGCGGCTGCGCGAGGCGTACTTCGCCCCCACGTTCTCCAAGTTCCAGGGGAGGACGGTCGGGGGCGTGCAGCTCCACGTGCACGACCGGGAGGCGTTCGATCCGGTGCGGACGGGGGTGGGACTGCTGGTGAGCGCGAAACGGGCGTGGAGCGGGTTCGCCTGGCGCCCGGACCACTGGATCGACAAGCTCACCGGCTCCGAGCGGGTGCGCACGATGATCGACGCGGGCGCGGACACGGACGAGGTGGTGGCCGGCTGGCGGGAGGAACTGGCGGCGTTCCGGCGGACGCGGCGGGAGTACCTGCTGTACCGCTGAGCGCGCCCCGGCGCCGGGCGCCCCGGACCGCGGCCGGCCGCCGCCGCCCGGGGCGTCCGGCGTGTCCGGCCCTCCCGCCGCCGCCACCTGCGCGGACTCCGTCCCGCGGCGTTCCCGGGGGCGGCGGGGCGGCCGGGGACGGGATCGGCGGGCATAACCCTGCCGTCTTCAGGAACCCGTGGAGGCCGCGGGGAGTTCTCTGTCCGTCGGGGGTGACGCGCACGGCGCGGCGCCTCCCCGGCGGGGCCGCGGTGCCGGATCGTCCCCGCCGGGCATACGCACGGGCCGTCCGGGCAGCCGCCGGGAACCGGGGCGGTGAGCGGGACCGCGAGGGAGGCGACCATGGGCATGACCGCGGCCATGAGCGTGGCGCGGACCACGGAGGCGTTCCGGGGGACCACGACCGGAGCACGGGCCGGAGGAGTCGGCCCGAGGTTCCGGACGGCCGGCCGGGAGAGGCCGCCGGAAAAAGGATGGAGCCGATTCGCTTGTCGATACGTCTACTCGACGACGTCCGTTCGACGACGCCGAAGTGACCGGATTACAGGTGCAGGTGTGACGGAGGTGCAGGACGATGGCCGGTTTCCGAAGTCTGGCGAGACAGGTTCGAGATCCGCGGTGCGACCTGGCGCTGCGGCGCTATTCGCTGCGCAAATGCCTTGAGCGGTTCGCTCCGTACGGGCACAGGGCGACCTGGGACCATCTGTGCGCGCGGGC
>NZ_LIRG01000829.1 GCF_001419695.1 Streptomyces prasinopilosus | reverse complement strand
TGTGTTCCTTTTCTGCCGCGCACCGACGCGGCAGAAAAGGAACACATAAAGTGAGCAAGCGGATACGCAGCAGAGTCCTCACCGGTACGGCCCTCGCCCTGGCGGTCTCCACCGTCCTGACCGCCTGCGGAGGAGGGGGCGACACCTCCCCGTCCTCCGCGTCCGACGCGAAGGCGCGGAAGGAGCAGGCGGCGAAGGGCGCGCGGGACACCGGGGCCGCCGCGGTCGAGGAGCCGCTGGTCGCCACCTTCGACGGCGGCCTGTACATCCTGGACGGCAAGACCCTGGAGCTCGCCGGAACGATCGAGCTGCCCGGCTTCAACCGGGTCAACCCCGCCGGAGACGACGCCCACGTCTTCGTCTCCACCGACTCCGGCTTCCGGGTCCTCGACGCCGTGCGGCAGAACCTCACCGACATCACGTACGAGGGAGCCAAGCCGGGGCACGTCGTACGGCACGCCGGCCGGACGGTCCTGTTCACCGACGGGACCGGCGAGGTCAACGTCCTCGACCCGGCCGACCTCGCCGACGGCGAGAAGCCCGAGGGTCGCACCCACACCTCCGCCGCACCCCACCACGGTGTCGCCATCGAGCTGAGCAACGGCGAACTCCTCACCACCGTGGGCACCGAGGAGGAGCGCACCGGCGCCCTGGTCCTCGACAAGGACGACAAGGAGATCGCGCGCAACGAGAACTGCCCCGGAGTCCACGGCGAGGCCGCCGCCCGGGGCGAGGCCGTCGCCGTCGGCTGCGAGGACGGCATCCTCATCTACCAGGACGGCGAGTTCACCAAGGTCGACGCCCCCGACGACTACGGACGCATCGGGAACCAGGCCGGCAGCGAGGAGTCCCCGGTCCTCCTGGGCGACTACAAGACGGATCCGGACGCCGAACTGGAACGGCCCACACGCGTGTCCCTGATCGACACCGAGACGGCGAAGCTGCGCCTGGTCGACCTCGGCACCAGCTACTCCTTCCGCTCGCTGGGCCGCGGACCCCACGGCGAGGCCCTCGTCCTCGGCACGGACGGCGCCCTGCGCGTCATCGACCCGGAGACGGGCACGGTCGAGAAGAGGATCCCCGTGGTGGGCGAGTGGCGGGAGCCGCTCGACTGGCAGCAGCCCCGGCCCACCCTCTTCGTCCGCGGCCGCACCGCGTACGTCTCCGAGCCGGGCACGCGCGAACTGCACGCCGTGGACATCGAGTCGGGTCAGAAGGTCACGTCCGTGACCCTGCCGAAGAGCACCAACGAACTCTCCGGCGTCGTCGCGGGCCACTGACTCCGGCCCCGGACGGGACGGGGGGAGCCCCGTGTGCCCCCCGCCGGGAGGACACCGGCCGCTACGCCCCGGAGCCCAGCGTCCCGGGATCCTCCTCGGCGGGACCGGCCGAACCGGCGGGCGGGGCGGCCTGCTGCGGCGTCGTCAGGTACTCGTAGGTACCGGTGATCCGGAGCAGCCGCTCCAACCGCGGGCCCACGTGGTCCAGGTGGAAGCCGGTCCCGTCCCCGGAGGCGCGGCGGTGGATCTGCAGCAGGACGGCCAGGCCCGCGGAGTCGACCGCTCCCAGGTCCCGGCAGTCCAGCCGGAGGTCCCGTACGTCCTCACCTCCGTGCAGGGCGTGCAGGACCTGGTGGAGGACCTCGTCGCCGATCTCGTGGTCCAGGTCGCCGACGAGGGCGAGGCGCACGGTGTGCGGGGTCTCGGTGGGGAGGGACAGGACGTGCGGTGCGAAGGGGAGGGCAGCCACGAATGATTCCAGCGTCTCGGGAGGGGGC
>NZ_LIRG01000828.1 GCF_001419695.1 Streptomyces prasinopilosus | reverse complement strand
GGCCGCCCGTGCCTGGGCCCCGCTCGCGCCCCTGTTGTCGGCGGCCGTGCCCGACGCGGTCGAGCTCGCCGACGAGGAGGTCACCGAGCTCCTCGGGGAGGGCGCGAGGGCGCTCGCGGCCGCGGGCGTCGACGTGCACTGGCCCAGGGGGCTGGTCCGCGGGCTGACCACCCGCGCGGAGATCGGCCCCGCCGACGACGGGCACCCGCCCGGCCGGGCCGGGTCCAAGGACTCCTCCCCGCAGCCGTCCTTCCTGTCGGCCGACGCGCTGCTCGCCTTCGACTGGTCGTTCGCCGTGGGCGACCGGACCCTCACCCGTGCGGAGCTGGACCGGCTGGCGGAGACCAAACGCCCCGTCGTGCGGCTGCGTGACCAGTGGGTCCTGATCGACCCGCGGGAGGTGCTTCGCGCCCGCGCGCGCCGGAGCCGCGCGGTCACGCCCGTCGACGCGCTCGGCGCGGCCCTGACCGGCTCGGTGGAGGTGGACGGCCACCGGTTCGAGGTGCGCCCCACCGGCCGGCTGGCGGCCCTGCGGGACCGGCTGGCGGAGCCCGGGTCCCAGGAGCCCGTCCCGCAGCCCGAGGCCCTCGCCGCCACGCTGCGGGACTACCAGCGGCGCGGGCTGAACTGGCTGGTCCACATGACGTCCGCGGGCCTGGGCTGCTGTCTCGCCGACGACATGGGCCTGGGCAAGACGGTCACCCTGATCGCCCTGCACCTGCACCGGCAGTCCGATCCCGCGTCCGCCGGGCCCACCCTCGTGGTCTGCCCGACCTCCCTGATGGGCAACTGGCAGCGGGAGATCGAACGCTTCGCGCCGGGCACCCCGGTGCGCCGCTTCCACGGGGCGCGCCGCTCGCTGGACGGTGTGGCCGACGGCGAGTTCGTGCTCACCACGTACGGCACCATGCGGCTGGACGCCTCCCGGCTCGCCGGCGTGTCCTGGGGAATGGTCGTCGCCGACGAGGCGCAGCACGTGAAGAATCCGTACGCGGCGACGGCCCGGCAGCTGCGGTCCATCGGCGCACGGGCGCGCGTGGCGCTCACCGGCACGCCGGTGGAGAACAACCTCTCGGAGCTGTGGGCCGTCCTCGACTGGACGACGCCCGGTCTGCTGGGCCGGCTCGGCACCTTCCGCAGGCGGTACGCGGACGCCGTGGAGAGCGGGACGGACCCCGCCGCGGCGGAGCGGCTGGCCCGGCTGGTGGGGCCGTTCCTGCTGCGCCGCCGCAAGTCGGACCCGGGGATCGCGCCCGAGCTGCCGCCGAAGACGGAGACCGACCACGCGGTGGCGCTCACGCAGGAGCAGGCGGCGCTGTACGAGGCCGTGGTCCGCGAGGCCCTGGCCGAGATCTCCGGCACCTCCGGCGGCCCGGGGGCCGACGGCATGGCGCGGCGGGGGATGATCGTGAAGCTGCTGACCGGGCTGAAGCAGATCTGCAACCATCCGGCGCAGTTCCTCAAGGAGGAGCGGCCTGTGCTCGCGGGACGGTCGGGGAAGCTCGAACTGCTCGACGAACTCCTCGACACGGTGCTCGCCGAACGGAGCCGTGTGCTGGTCTTCACGCAGTACGTGCGGATGGCGCGGCTGCTGGAGCGGCACCTCGCCGCGCGGGGCGTGCCGTCGCAGTTCCTGCACGGCGGCACACCGGTCGCCGCGCGCGAGGCGATGGTGCGGCGCTTCCAGGACGGCGAGGTCCCGGTCTTCCTGCTGTCGCTCAAGGCGGCGGGCACCGGACTGAACCTGACCCGCGCCGAGCACGTCGTGCACTACGACCGCTGGTGGAATCCCGCCGTGGAGGCGCAGGCCACGGACCGCGCGTACCGCATCGGCCAGACCCGGCCGGTGCAGGTGCACCGGCTGATCGCCGAGGGCACGATCGAGGACCGCATCGCCGCTCTGCTGGTCCGCAAGCGGGAGCTGGCGGACGCGGTGCTCGGTTCCGGTGAGGCGGCGCTCACGGAGCTGACGGACGCGGAACTGGCGGATCTGGTGGCACTGCGGGGAGAGCCGCGATGACCGGGTACGAGGCGGACGGGACGGAAGGGGAAGGTCCGGATGAGTGGTACGAACCTGAGGGAGTCTCCGTGAGGGGACCCGGCCCGGACGGGGCCGGCCCGCTC
>NZ_LIRG01000827.1 GCF_001419695.1 Streptomyces prasinopilosus | reverse complement strand
CCTGACCGGTCAGGGCGGTCCGAGGAGCGCCGTCGCCGCGAGGGGCGCGGCCGGGCGAGGGGCGCCCGGTTCCTCCAGCTCCCGCCGGAGGCCGCCGCCGGGAGGTGCCGGTCCGAGCGGCTCGCGCACGCCCCCCGCGCCGTCCCCCTCCCCGAAGTCGAACCACACGTGCACCGCGGAGTTCCGCGGCACCTCGGCGCCGGGCTGCGGGTACTGGCGCACGACGTAGTCGACGACGGTCAGGTGGAAGTCCGGCCGGTCCGGCGCCTCGAGGGACAGGCCGCGCGCACGGGCCGACTCGCGCGCGTCCACGGCCATCAGGCCGACCAGGCGCGGAACGCGCACCTCGGACGTTCCGGATTGTCTACGCACGGATGTCACCCCCAGCGGTCCCGGCAGCGTAGGCACGGCCGAGCACCGGAAGGAAGCATTCCGTGGCTTACTGTGACAATCCATCACATGGAGTGACCGAACTGGGGGTTGTCGGCTCCGCTTTCAGAGGGTCAGCCGGTAGCAGTGGCCCTCACGGCGCGAGGCCGGTGTCACGAACGTCTCGGCGAGGCGCATCCCGAGCCGCCGGGCGACCGCCGCCGAGCGGGTGTTGCGGGCGTCGACCATCGCGACCACGTCCCGCACGCCGGTGGCGCGCACCCGCTCCAGCGTCCGGTGCGCGGCGGCGGTGACGTACCCCTTGCCCCAGTGCTCCCGGCCGAGGCGCCAGCCGATCTCGATCTCGCCCGTGGGACCCCAGTCCCGCTCCCAGGGCTGGGCGCCCGTGAAGCCGATGACGCGGTCCGTGTCGTCGGCCACGGTCCACAGGCAGAAGCCGCGTTCGGCGTCGTGCCGCCGCTGGCGGGCGGTGAGCTCCTCGTAGACCGACAGCTCCGCGGCCCTGCCGCCGTGGAACTCCATGACGTCCGGGTCGGCGAAGATCCGGTGCCAGGTGAGGGCGTCCTCGTGCGTGGGTACGCGAAGCCGTACAGCGGGCAGAGCTCGGTGCATTGAGACAGCCCTTCAGCCGGGTGATCGATTGTCCTGCATAGACTGCCCGTGTCCAGTGCCGGTCGGCACGCAGATTTCGAACTGGGGGAGATCCCGCCGTGACCGAGCCCCTCTCCGACAACACCGCCGACGTGATCGTCGTGGGCGCGGGGCCCGCCGGCTCCGCCACCGCGTACCACCTGGCCAGGTCCGGTCTCGACGTCCTCCTGCTGGAGAAGACCGCGTTCCCGCGGGAGAAGGTCTGCGGCGACGGCCTCACCCCGCGCGCCACCAAGCAGCTGGTGTCGATGGGCATCGACATCTCCGAGGAGGCGGGCTGGCTGCGCAACAAGGGCCTGCGCATCATCGGCGGCGGGGTCCGCCTCCAGCTCGACTGGCCGGAACTCGCCTCCTTCCCCGACTACGGCCTGGTCCGCAAGCGGGACGACTTCGACGAACAGCTCGCCCGGCAGGCCCAGAAGGCCGGCGCGCGCCTGTACGAGCGCTGCAACGTGGGCGCGCCGATCATCGACGACCGCACCGGCCGCATCACCGGCGTGAAGGCCAGGCTCGGCGAGGAGAAGCGGGACGTCACCTTCCACGCCCCGCTGGTGGTGGCCGCCGACGGCAACTCCACCCGGCTGTCCCTGGCCATGGGCCTGCACCGCCGCGAGGACCGCCCGATGGGCGTCGCGGTGCGCACGTACTTCACCTCGCCGCGCCACGACGACGACTACCTGGAGTCCTGGCTGGAGCTGTGGGACCGGCGCGGCCCGCAGGACCGGCTGCTGCCCGGCTACGGCTGGATCTTCGGCATGGGCGACGGGACGAGCAACGTCGGCCTCGGCGTGCTCAACACCTCGGACTCCTTCAAGGAACTGGACTGGCGCGAGGTCCTGAAGGCCTGGTGCGCGTCGATGCCCGAGGACTGGGGCTACACCCCGGACAACATGACCGGCCCGATCCGCGGCGCCGCGCTCCCGATGGCCTTCAACCGCCAGCCGCACTACACGCGCGGACTGCTGCTCGTCGGTGACGCGGGCGGCCTGGTGAACCCGTTCAACGGCGAGGGCATCGCCTACGCCATGGAGTCCGGGCAGATCGCCGCCGAGGTCATCGTCCAGGCGCACGCGCGGGCGACGCCCGCCCAGCGGGAACTCGCCCTGAGGCGCTACCCGCGCGTCCTGAAGGACACCTACGGCGGCTACTACACGCTCGGCCGCGCGTTCGTGAAGCTCATCGGCAACCCGAAGATCATGCAGATCGCCGCCCAGCGCGGACTGACGCACCCGATGCTGATGAAGTTCACCCTGAAGCTGCTCGCCAACCTGACGGACCCCACGGGCGGCGACGCCATGGACCGCGTCATCAACGGCCTGAGCAAGGTGGCGCCGAAGGCGTGAGGCGCCCCGCGGCACGGCTCCCGCGCGTGCGGGAGCCGTGAGGGGCGCTGTGGGCGGCCGGGGCCGGAGGAGCGGGCCCACGGCCGCCGACGCGTGTCCGGGGCGCCGTGAGGGGCCGCCGCGCGGCTGTACGCGGCCCGGCCGGGACGTGGCGTCCCGTCAGGCCCCGTCGGGCAGCCGGTCATCCGGGACATGCGGGTGATACCGGACGGCCGGGCCGCGTACAGCC
>NZ_LIRG01000826.1 GCF_001419695.1 Streptomyces prasinopilosus | reverse complement strand
CCGGGCGCGGCCCCCGGCTCCCACGGCATCCTCCCCCTCCCCCGCGTCCTCTCCCGCGCGCTCGCTCAGGTAGGCGAACTCCGGGACGTCCTCGATCCGCAGGTGGACCGGGTCCGGGAAGCGGCGGGAGGACGGCCGGTAGGGCGAGGGGTCGGTCGGAGGGCCGGGGACGGCCGCGTGCAGCGGGTTGATCTGGACGAATCCGGCGCCCTGGGTGCGGGCGGCCCAGCCGGCGAGTTCGCCGAGGTCGGCGAGGTCGCCCATGCCCCAGGAGCGGCGGGAGAGGAGCGAGTAGAGCTGGACGAGGAGCCCGTAGCAGCGGGCCGGGGGCGCGGGCAGTCCGGTCGGGGCGACGATCAGGTGGGCCTCGCCGGTGCGGCCGTCGGGCGCGGTGGCGGTCACCCGGTGCACACCGTGCGGGAGGTTCCCGGCCGAGGGGCGGGTCTCCCCCTGCTCGGTGCGGACGAGCAGCCGGGTGCCCTCGGGGAGCGCGGCCAGGGCGGGCGGCACACCGGTGCCCCAGCCGACCACGGTGGGCGGCAGCAGCCGCTCGGCCCGCTCCCGCTCACGGGCGGCGAGCGCGGCACGGACGGCCTCGGGGGTCCCCGCGTCCACTCCGAGGGCGGCCAGGGCCGAGGTGACGGCGGTGACCGGGACGGCGACCGTGCGGTCCGGGGAGGGGCTGTAGGAGGTGGCGACGCCGTGGAGGGCGGCGAGCCGGGACAGGTCCGCGGAGGGCGCCGCGGGCCCCGCGGGCGCGGGAGGCCCGGGGTCCGGCGCCGGCCCGGAGGGCGGCTCGGGCGTGCCGGAGGGCGGCTCGGGAAGCCCGGACGAGGGCTCGGAGGGTCCGGGGGACGGCCCCGACGGGCCGGAGAGCGGCGCTGAAGGGCCGGAGGGCGGCGCTAACGGGTCGGGGAGTGGCGCTGAGGGGTCGGAGGGCGACTCGGAAGGCGGCGGCTCGGCCGGTCCGGCTCCGGCCATCTAGGGCTCCGGGACGTACTGCGCCGGGAAGGAGTCGAGTCCGGTGGCGTCCATGGCGGCGTCGGACTCACTGGTCAGCGGGGCGGCGTCGGAGAGCGGGGGCTCGCTGGTGAGGGGCTCGGCGTCGGGCAGCGGGGGCTCGCTGGTGAGCGGGACTCCCGCGCAGGGGCCCTCCGCGCTGAAGACGCAGGCGTACATGCCTTCGGCTTCGGTGCTGTGCAGGCCGTCGAGGTCGGCGGACGGGTCCGCCTCGGGTTTGGACAGGGGCGGGGACAGGACGAACGCCGGTGCAGCAGCCACTGAGGGCCTCCTCGTAAGAATCACTCGGTATGGGGTTGAACCACGGGAAATCTCGCGTACGAACACGCCTGTCGGCGGGTTCCTTGCAGCCCCTACCCAACGGGCGTGAAGCCAGACACCCCAATCCGTGGAACGTGCCCCTGTCCTCTCGGTGTTCCCGTTCCCGCATTCCACATGCGGGCAAACCCGCCACAACGGCCACTCTCATTGACACGTCCGGAGCACAATGATGGGCTCCTGACCTGTCACGTAACGGTTCTGTCTCCTCGGGAGGGGCCTTGCAGCTACGGCGTGGGAAGAGAGCCGCCGCTCTCGCGTTCGTCGTCGTCGCCGGAACGCTGGGCGCCGCGCCCGTCTCCGCGGCGGCCCCCTCCGTCCCCGGGACGACGACGTCGCCCGTCCCCGACCGGGTCGAGGCGGACCTGTCCGTCTGGCCCCGCCCCCAGTCCCTGCGGGCGAACGGCGCTCCGGTCGCGGTGACCGACGAGGTCGTCCTGAGCACCGAGGCGTCGGCCGACCCGCACGCCGTCGAGGCCCTGCGCGCGCTGCTGCGGGAGGCGGGCGCGCTCCGGTTCACCGCCCCCGGCGGCAAGGCGCCCGAGGGGGCGCTCGTGGTGCGGATGGGCGTGGAGCGGACCGCGGGATCCCTCCGGTCGGACCTCCACTCCCTCCCCTCCGGCGGTTACACCCTGACCGTCGGCGAGGAGGCCGTCGCGCTCACCGGTGCGGGCGAGGACGGACTGTTCCACGCCGTCCAGACGCTGCGTCAGCTCCTGCGCCCCGACGGCACCTTCACGGCCGCCGTGGTCCGCGACTGGCCGGGCACCGCCGTGCGCGGGATCACCGAGGGCTTCTACGGCACCCCGTGGACGCACCGGCAGCGGCTGGGCCAGCTGGACTTCATGGGCCGCACCAAGCAGAACCGGTTCCTGTACGCGCCCGGCGACGACCTCCACCGGCAGGCCCGCTGGCGCGAGCCGTACCCGGACCGGCAGCGCGCGGAGTTCCGGGAGCTGGCGGAGCGGGCCCGGAGCAACCACGTCACGCTCGGCTGGGCGGTGGCGCCGGGGCAGGCGATGTGCTTCGCCTCGGCCGAGGACCTGCGGGCGCTGACCCGCAAGCTGGACGCGATGTGGGCGCTGGGTTTCCGGGCCTTCCAGCTGCAGTTCCAGGACGTCAGCTACAGCGAGTGGCACTGCGGGGAGGACGCGCGGCGCTTCGGGTCCGGCCCCGACGCCGCCGCCCGCGCCCAGGCGTACGTGGCGAACGCGGTGGCCCGGCACCTGGCGGACCGTCACCCGCGCTCCGCGGCGCTCTCGCTGATGCCGACCGAGTACTACGAGGACGGGTCGACCGCGTACCGGCGGGCCCTCTCGGACGCCCTGGACTCCGGGGTGGAGGTGGCGTGGACCGGGGTCGGCGTGGTACCGAGCACCATCACGGGCGGTGACCTGGCCGAGGCGCGGAAGGTGTTCGCGCGCCCGCTGGTGACCATGGACAACTACCCGGTCAACGACTTCGCCCCCGGCCGGATCTTCCTCGGCCCCTACCAGGGCCGCGAGCCCGCCGTGGCCGCCGGTTCGGCCGCCCTGCTGGCGAACGCGATGGAGCAGCCCGAGGCGTCCCGCATCCCCCTGTTCACGGCCGCCGACTTCGCCTGGAACCCGCGCGGCTACGACCCCCAGGAGTCCTGGCGGGCCGCGATCGAGGACCTCGCGGGGGGCGACCCCGTGCTGGGCGAGGCGCTGTCCGCGCTGGCGGGCAACGACGCGTCCTCGGTGCTCGGCGCCGAGGAGTCGGCGTACCTGCGGCCGCTGCTGAAGGAGTTCTGGCGGACCCGTCCGGACGCCGGCGGCAAGGACGGCCGCGCGGCCGAGAAGCGGCTGCGCGCCGCCTTCACGGTGCTGCGCGACCTGCCCGGGACCCTGGCCGGCAGCCCGCGCACCGCCGCCCTCGCCGACGAGGTCGCCCCCTGGGCCGGGCAGCTGGCCCGTTACGGCGAGGCCGGCCTCACCGTGCTGGACATGCTGCGCGCGCAGGAGTCCGACGACGCGGGCGCCGCCTGGACCGCGTACCGGGAACTGGCCGATCGGCGGGCGCGGTTGAAGCCGGCCCGGGTGACGGTCGGCAAGGGCGTCCTGGACCCGTTCCTGAACCGGGCCCGGGACGCGTACGAGACCTGGGCGGGCATCGGCCGCGAGGCGACCGCCGGCTCCGGCGGCCGGTCGGACGACGGCGTGCTCCAGCTGCCGCGGGTCCGGGACCTGAGCGCGGTGACGGTCCTGGCGGAGCCCGGCACCACGGGGACCGTCGAGATCCACGCGCCGGGCGCGGGCTGGCGCCGCCTGGGCACGCTGGCCGCGTCCGGCGCGACCGAGCTGCGGGTGGACGGCCCGGCCGGCGCCGTCCGCGTCACCGGGGCGGACCCCTCCCGCGTCCGGCACGTGGTGCCGTGGTTCACGGACGAGCCCGGCGTCTCGCTGACGCTGCCGGACGGGCCCGCGGACGCCGACATCGGCGGCACCCGGAAGCTGACCGCCACGCTCGAGTCGCTGCGCCCCGAGCAGGTGCGCGGCAAGGTGACCGTCCAGGCGCCGAAGGCCCTGAAGGTGAAGGTCCCCAAGGGCGAGCTGACCGTCCCGCGCGGCACGGCCCTGGAGGTGCCGGTCGAGGTGACGGTGGAGCCGGGGACGCCGGTCCGGCCGTACGAGGTGCGGCTCGGCTTCGCCGGGGTGACGCACACGCTGACCGTCAACGCCGTCCCGCGCACCGCCGGGCCCGACCTGGCCCGCACCGGCACGGCGCGCTCCTCGGCCGACGAGACGCCCGACTTCCCCGCCTCGGCGGCGAACGACGGCGTCCCGGAGACGCGCTGGTCGTCCCCGGTCGAGGACGACGCCTGGTGGCAGGTCGACCTGGAACGCCCGGTGCGGCTCGGGAAGGTCGCGCTGCACTGGCAGGACGCGCACCCGTCCGCGTACCGCGTCGAGGTCTCGGCGGACGGCCGTACCTGGCGCACGGCGGCGTCGGTGACGGACAGCGCCGGCGGGCGGGAGACGCTCCGCATGGACGAACCCGGCGTCCGCCACGTCCGCGTCCAGGGCGAGAGGCGCGCCACCGAGTGGGGCTACTCCCTGTGGTCGGTGGAGGCGTACGCGGTCGCGGAGTGAGGGTGGGGAGGGCGCCGCGGCGTCGCGGCCCGAGCCCTTCCCGGGCCGCGACGCCACGGCGCCCCGCCTCTCGGTGAACCCCGGCTCCCGGACTCGGCGATCTTTTCGCGAGCCACTATTCACTCAGTACATATACTCAGTACATAATGAGGTCCATGAGCACCCGTCACGTCCTGCTGGGCCTGCTCGCCTCGGGGCCGAGCCACGGCTACGACCTCAAGCGACGCCACGACGAACAGTTCCCCGAAGCCCGCCCCCTGGCCTACGGGCAGGTCTACACGACCCTGCAGCGCCTGGTCCGCGACGGCCTCGCCGAGGTCGACGGCACCGGGTCGGACGGCGGGCCGGAGCGGACCGCGTACCGGGCGACGGAGGAGGGGACGCGCGAACTGTCCCGCTGGGCCGGGGAGATCACCCCGCCCGCACCCTTCGTGACGAACGAGATCTTCGCCAAGGTCGTGGTGTCGATCCTGTCCGGCGGCGACCCGGCCGCGTACCTGCGTGCCCAACGCGCCGCCCACATGGGGCGGATGCGGGAACTCACCGCGGTGAAGTCCGCGGCCGGGGCCGGCCTGGCGACCGTGCTCTCGGCGGACTACGCCCTCAACCACCTGGACGCCGACCTCCGTTGGATGACCACCACGGAGGACCGGCTCACCACTCTGACCGCGGAGGTCGACGCAGCATGAGCAACCGGAGCAAGGGGAGCGGCCCGGGCGAGGGGCGCGGCGGGAGCCCCGTGGACGGCACCGGCACCGGCAGCACCGCACAGCCGCTGCTCGCGGCCCGCGGCCTGGTCAAGGCGCACGGAAGGACGCCCGCCCTGCGCGACGTCTCCGTCGAGCTGCGCGCCGGGGAGATCCTGGCGGTGACCGGCCCCAGCGGCAGCGGCAAATCGACGCTGCTGCACTGCCTGGCCGGGATCGTCCGCCCGGACGCCGGTTCGGTGGCGTACGACGGACGGCGGCTGGAGGAGCTGCCGGAGAAGCGGCTGAGCGAGCTGCGCCGGACCGACTTCGGGGTGGTGTTCCAGTTCGGGCAGCTCGTCCCGGAGCTGACCGCGCTCGACAACGTGGCGCTGCCGCTGATGCTGGCCGGCACCGGGCGGAGCCTGGCGCGGGAGCGGGCCGGGGAGTGGCTGGAGCGGTTCGGGGTGCGCGGGCAGGCAAAGGCGCGGCCGGGCGAGATGAGCGGCGGGCAGGCCCAGCGGGCCGCGCTGGCGCGGGCCCTGGTCACCGGCCCGAGGGTGGTCTTCGCGGACGAGCCGACCGGTGCCCTGGACTCCCTGGCCGGCGAGCAGGTGATGGCGGCCCTGGCGCACACGGCCCGGGAGGCCGGCACGGCGGTGCTGCTGGTCACGCACGACGCCCGGGTGGCCGCGTACGCGGACCGCGAGGCGCGGCTGCGCGACGGGACGCTGACGCCGCTGGAGGTGACCGCGTGAACGCCACCGCCCCCTCGCCCACCTGGCGCTCCGATCTGCGGCTGGCCTGGCTGCTCACGCACGGTTCGGACCGGCGGGAATGGTGGCGGATCACGCTCACCGCGACCGGCGCGGCACTGGCCACCGGGTTCGCGCTCGCGGCCGGCGTCCTGCTGTCGCTGGGCGGCCGCAGGATCGGCACGTCCCTCGCCGAGGGGCTGGTCGGCGATCCGGGGACGCGCGCCGGCGTGATCCTCGGCCTGCTGCTCCTGCTGGTCCCGGTGCTGGGATTCCTCGGGCAGTGCGCCCGCGTCGGCGCCGTGCACCGGGACCGGCGGCTGGCCGGACTGCGGCTGGCCGGGGCGACGCCCGGGCAGGTGCGGCGGATCGCCGCGCTGGAGACCGGTCTGGCCTGCCTGCTCGGCTCGGCGGTCGCGGCCGTCTTCTCGGTCCTGCTCCTGCTGCGCCTGTGGGAACGGCCGGGCGCCCTCGCCTGGGCGGTGGTCGTGCTGGTCGCCCTCGCGGTGCCGGTCCTGGGTGCGGCGGCGGGCGCACTGGCGCTGCGCCGGGTGGTGGCCTCGCCGCTCGGCCCGGTGCGCCGGGTGCCGGAGGTCCGTTCGGCCCGCGGTCCCGGCCGGCTGTTCCTGGGCGGGGTGGCGCTGGTGGTGGCGGTGGGCGTGCTGTCCGCGCTGGACGGCCGCGGTCCGTCCGACGGCATCGCCTGGCAGTTCCCGGTGACGGTGTTCGCCGCGCTGCTCACGGTCGGCGCGGGCTCGGTCTGGCTGGCCGGGGCCTCCTCCCGGCTGATGGGGCGGGTGCTCGCGGACCGGGCCGGGTCGGCGACGGTGCTGATCGCGGCGGAACGGCTGCGCGCCGACCCGTGGGCGGCGTCCCGGACCCACGCGGCCGTGCTGCTGGTGACGGTCGTCGGGACCGCGTTCGCGGGCGTGCGCGAGGCCTTCCTCGAAGCACTGCACCGCAACCAGGGGTCCCTGGCCGGGTCCACGGCGTACTACACGACGGGCCTGAACCTGACCGCCGCGGCGATCACGGTGGCGGTCCTGATCACCCTGACCGCCCTCGCCGTCGGCACCGCCGAGTCGCTGGCCACCCGCCGGCGGGGACTGTCCGCGCAGACCGCCGCCGGGGTGCCGCGCTCGGTGCTGAACCGGGCGCTGCTCCTGGAGACCGCGCTGCCCCTGGCCCCCGCCCTGCTCCTCGCGGGCCTCGGCGGCCTGGCGGTCGGCACCGGCTACGGCACGCTGGCGAACGCCTCGTCCCTGCCGTGGACCGCCCTGCTGGTCCCCGCGGCGGCCTACGCGGCCTGCCTCCTGGCCTCGGCCACGGCCCTCCCCCTGCTGCGCCGCTCCACCGACCCGTCCCACCTGCGGTACGCCTGACGGCCGGCGCGGCGGCCGTGTCCCGGGGCCCGGGGGAACGGGGGTTCACCGGGACCGGGGCCCGGCCACCGCGCCCGAGCGGATGCGGACGGCCCGTCCGTCAGGCGGATATCCCGTCCACCCGGGACAGGCCGTCGATGCGGGCCATCACGTCGTCCGCGCCGTAGGGCTGGAGGTAGGGGAGCCAGCACGGGTCGCGGTGGCCGGTGCCGATGATGCGCCAGGCCAGGCCGGTGGGCGGGGCGGGTTTGTGGCGCAGCCGCCAGCCCAGCTCGAACAGGTGGCGGTCGGCCTTCACGTGGTTGCAGCGGCGGCAGGACGCCACCACGTTGTCCCAGACGTGCTTGCCCCCGCGGCTGCGCGGGATGACGTGGTCGACGCTGGTGGCGACACCACCGCAGTACATGCACCGGCCCCCGTCGCGGGCGAAGAGCGCCCGGCGGGTGAGGGGAACGGGCCCCCGGTAGGGGACCCGGACGAATCGTTTGAGCCGGACCACGCTGGGTGCGGGGACTGTGACGGTCGCGCTGTGCAGGTAGGCGCCGGACTCCTCGAGGCACACGGCCTTGTTCTCGAGGACGAGGACGAGCGCGCGGCGGAGCGGTACGACGCCGAGCGGCTCGTACGACGCGTTGAGAACCAGGACATGCGGCACGGATGCCTCCTTGTACGCCGGCGGCGCGTGGCTCGCGCCGGGACGATCCGTAGTCAGTCTCCCCTCATGCCTGGTCGTCGCGCCACCATGTGCCGGTAACGGGCTGGAAGTGTTTTCGACCACAGGCGACCCGGACGGGACCCGGCCGTGGTCCGGGTCCCGTCCGGCGTCCGGGGCCGTGGCGCGTCCGTGCGGGGCGGCCGGGGCGGGTCCGGGTGAGGGCCGTCTCTTCTTGGCTCCATCGGGCGGGTCGACCCGCAATGCCCCGTTAGTGTGGTGCCTCTGCCCGCACCGGTGACCTTTTCGTGACCTCGAAGACCTTGAAGAGCCCGCAGACCTTGACCGCGCGCCGGGGGCAGACCGTGCCACCTGGAGGTACCCGCCGTGTCCCTGTCCGCCGTCCCCCTGGCCGAGGAGCCGTCCCCGACCCCCTCGGATTCCGGGACCCCGATGGTGCCCACGCTCAAGGACGCCCACGAGAGCGCCACCAACGCCGCCGGCTGGGTGGAGGAGAACTGGTCCACCTGGCTCGCGATCGGGCTCAGGGTCCTGCTCATCGTGGTGATAGCCGCCGTGCTGAGAGTGGTCGTGCGGCGGGCGATCACCAAGCTCATCGACCGGATGTCCCGGACGGGCGAGGCCGTGGACGGCCCCGGGCTCGGCGGGCTCCTGGTCAACTCCGAGCGGCGGCGCCAGCGCTCGCAGGCGATCGGCTCGGTGCTGCGCTCGGTGGCGTCGTTCCTGATCCTGGGCACGGCCGCGCTGATGGTCCTGGGGACCTTCCAGATCAACCTGGCCCCGCTGCTGGCGTCGGCCGGTGTCGCCGGCGTGGCGATCGGTTTCGGTGCCCGCAACCTGGTGACGGACTTCCTCTCCGGCGTGTTCATGATCCTCGAGGACCAGTACGGCGTCGGTGACACCGTCGACGCGGGCGTCGCCACCGGCGAGGTCATCGAGGTCGGCCTGCGGGTGACCAAGCTGCGCGGCGCCGACGGCGAGATCTGGTACGTGCGCAACGGCGAGGTCAAGCGCATCGGGAACCTCTCCCAGGGCTGGGCGACCGCCAACGTCGACGTGACCGTCCGTGCGGACGAGGACCTGGACCACGTCAAGTCCACCCTCGTCGCCGTCGCCGAGCGGATGGGCAAGGAGGAGCCCTGGAACGAGCTCCTGTGGAGCTCCATCGAGATCCTCGGCCTCGACTCCGTCCTGCTGGACTCGATGGTGGTCCGCGTCTCGGCGAAGACGATGCCCGGCAAGTCCCTGACCGTGGAGCGCGAACTGCGCTGGCGCATCAAGCGGGCCTTCGACGCGGCCGGCATCCGCATCGTCGGGGGCGCCACCGCCCCGGTGGAGATGGAGGGCCCCGACCCGGCGGCGTCCGTCGCTCCCCCGTCCGCGTACGCGAACAGCGTGTCGCCGCAGTCCCTCGCGGCGTCCCCGCTGACCCCGCCGCCGACCACGAGGAAGTAGCCGACGCCGGAGCGCCGGTACGGCGGAGCGAGGCGCGGTGTCCGGCGCCCGCGCGAGGGCGGTGACCGGGATTCCCGGTCGCCGCCCCTGCGCGTCCCGTCCCCGGCGGCTCCCCCCTCTTGACGCCTTCTCCGCCCCGGGCCTACCTTCCTCTCCATCCGTAAGGAAACTTTCCTGACAGGAGGACAGGTGCCCCACTCCGCGGCGGGAACCGCCGGCACCCCGGGCACACCGCGCGTGCTGCGCGCCATGAACGACCGCGCCGCCCTGGACCTGCTGCTGGAGCACGGCCCGCTGTCCCGCACCCGGATCGGCGCGCTCACCGGCCTGTCCAAGCCGACCGCGTCCCAGCTCCTGGCCCGGCTGGAGGCGGCCGGGCTGGTGCTCGCCACCGGCACCACCGAGGGCCGTCCGGGGCCGGGCGCCCGGCTCTACGAGGTGAACCCGGCCGCCGCGTACGTCGCCGGGCTCGACGTCACCCCCGGCCCGGTCCGGGCCGCCGTCGCCGACCTCACGGGCCGCGTCGTCGGCCGGTACGAACTGGCCGCCCCCGGCGGACGTGCGGGCGCGGGCGCCGCCTCCGCGGTCCGGCAGGTCACCGCCGCCCTGGACGGCGCGGTGAAGGCGGCGGGCCTGGCCCGCGCCGACGTGCACCGCCTGGTCATCGGGACCCCGGGCGCCTTCGACCCGGGCACCGGCCGCCTGCGCTACGCCTCCCACCTGCCCGGCTGGCACTCCCCCGCGGTGCTGGACGAACTCGCCGCCGCGCTGCCGATGCCGTGCGCGTACGAGAACGACGTCAACCTGGTCGCCCTCGCCGAGCAGCGCCTCGGCGCGGCCCGGGGACACACCGACTTCGTCCTGCTGTGGAACCAGGAGGGCCTGGGTGCCGCCCTGGTGCTCGGCGGGCGGCTGCACCGGGGCTGGACCGGCGGCGCGGGCGAGGTCGGCTTCCTGCCGGTGCCGGGCGCCCCGCTGGCCCGCGGGGTCGACCGGACGGGCAGCGGCGGCTACCAGGAGCTGGCCGGCTCCCAGGCCCTGCCGGGGCTGGCCCGCGAGCTGGGCGTCACCGGCATCCCGCGCGGCCCGCACCCCGAGGTGGCCGCCGCCCTGGTGGGCCGTGCCGCCGCCGCGCCGGACGAGGGGGCGCACCGCCGGTTCCTGGAGGCCTGCGCCACCCGCCTGGCGACCGGTCTCGCCTCGCTCGTCTCCGTCCTCGACCCCGAACTCGTCGTCCTGAGCGGTGCCGTCCTCACGTCCGGCGGCGAGGTGCTGCGCGCCCTCGTCCAGGCCGAGCTGGAGGAACTGGCCGCGCCCCGCCCGCGCCTGGTCGTGGGCGACGTCCGTGAACAGCCCGTGCTGCGCGGCGCGTTGGAGAGCGCGCTGGCGGCCACCCGCAACGAGGTCTTCGACACCATCCGCTGACCGCGACCGACGCGCGCTCCCCCTGCCGGGAGAGCTCCTCCGAGAGGCCTGACGTCATGAAACTCACCGTGGTCGGCGGGGGTTCGACCTACACGCCCGAACTCGTCGACGGCTTCGCCCGGTTGCGGGACACCCTGCCGGTCGAGGAACTGGTGCTGGTCGACCCGGCCGCGGACCGGCTGGAGCTGGTGGGCGGCCTGGCCCGCCGGATCTTCGCCCGCCAGGGGCACGGCGGGCGGATCGTCACCACGCCGGACCTGGACGCGGCCGTGGACGGCGCCGACGCGGTGCTGCTCCAGCTGCGGGTGGGCGGGCAGGCGGCCAGGGAGCGGGACGAGACCTGGCCGCTGGAGTGCGGCTGCGTCGGCCAGGAGACCACCGGGGCCGGCGGCCTGGCCAAAGCGCTGCGCACCGTCCCGGTGGTGCTCGACATCGCCGAGCGGGTCCGGCGCGCCAGCCCCGGCGCCTGGATCATCGACTTCACCAACCCCGTCGGCATCGTCACCCGGGCGCTGCTGGAGGCCGGGCACCGGGCGGTGGGGCTGTGCAACGTCGCCATCGGACTCCAGCGGAGGTTCGCCGCCCGCCTCGGCACCGACCCCGCCGGACTGCACCTCGACCACGTGGGCCTGAACCACCTCACCTGGGAGACCGCGGTGCGCCGGGGCGGCCCCGGCGGCGAGGA
>NZ_LIRG01000825.1 GCF_001419695.1 Streptomyces prasinopilosus | reverse complement strand
CATCACCGGCACCCTCCGCGTCGAGGGCCGCCTCGCGGAGGGTGCCGGTGATGGGGTTGGTGAAGCCGGTGAAGTAGAGGCCGGGCGCGCCGGGCGGGGTGCCGGCGCCGCGGGCGACGGGTCTGCCCCGGCCGTCGAGGACGCCGAGGTGGCCGACGAGGCCCTCCAGGGCGGGGCGGTACCCGGTGGCCGCGATCACCGCGTCCGGGCCGATCCGCTCGCCGTCGGCGAGGACCGCCTCGCCGCCCTCGAACCCCTCCACGGCGGCCACGATCTCCACCGTGCCCTTGCGCACGGCGTCGACCAGCCCGACGTCCTGCACGGGGATGGCACCCTCCAGCACCCTGCTGTAGAGGCCGCTGTCGGGGCGCGGCAGACCCTGGGCCGAGAGGTCCGGCAGGGCGACCCTGGCCTGCACCCGGCACAGCCGGTCGACGAGCCCGACCGGCAGCCGGCGCACCAGGACGGCCGAGCGCTGCGCGGGCCAGCCCGCGGTCGAGCGGCGCACGATGTGCGGGACGGTGCGGACCGCCACCCGCACCCGGGAGGCCCCGCCCTCCGCCAGGTCGACGGCTATGTCGGCACCCGTGTTGCCGATGCCCGCGACCAGGACGTCCCGGCCGGCGAAGGGGCGTGCGTCGCGGTACTCGCAGGCGTGCAGGAACTCGCCGGTGTAGGAGTCCCGGCCGGGCCAGTCCGGCAGGCGGGGGGTGTGGTTGAGGCCGGTGGCGATCACGACCGCGGCACCGGTCAGTTCGCGGCCCCCGGTGGCGTGCAGCAGCCAGCCGGTGCCGTCCGCGGTGCGCTCGACCCGGGAGACCTCGACCCCGGTGACGATCTCCAGCCGGTGGTGCTCGGCGTACTTCTCCAGGTACCGGACCATGTCGTCGCGGGCGGGCCACCGCCCGAACCGGCGCGGCATCGGCAGACCGGGCAGCGCGGACAGGCGCCGGGTGGTGTGCAGCCGCAGCCGGTCGTAGTGGCGCCGCCAGGACGCCCCCACGCCGTCGGACCGTTCGAGGACGACCGCCCGCACGCCCCGGGCGCGCAGCGCGT
>NZ_LIRG01000824.1 GCF_001419695.1 Streptomyces prasinopilosus | reverse complement strand
CGGTGCCCGTCGTCGACGACGGCCCGCCGGACGCGGACGCCGACGCCGGCGTGACCGCGCCCGCGGCCGCCCCCGCCGCGTCGTCCGACGCCGAGGCGATCGCGTACGTCATCTTCACCTCCGGTTCCACGGGACGCCCGAAGGCGGTGCCGATCACCCACCGGGCGATGGAGAACTATCTCGACTGGGCGGTCGCCACCTTCGGCTACGGCCCGGGCGACCGCCTCGCACAGACCGCGTCGCCCTGCTTCGACGCCTCGGTGCGCCAAGTGCTCGCACCCCTCCTGGTCGGTGGCACCGTCGTGACCGTGCCGCGTCACCTGTTGCGGGATCCCGAGCTGCTCCTCGCGCGGGTCGAGCGCGCGCGGGTCACCGTGTGGAGTTCGGTGCCCACACTGTGGGAGCAGTTGCTGTCGGCCGTCGAGGAAAGGGTCCGGAGCGGAGCGGGGCTGCCCGGTCTGACGGCGCTGCGGTGGGTGCACGTCGGCGGGGAGGCGCTGCCCGTGGACCATGTGCGCCGCTGGTTCGACCTGTTCGGGAGCGGCGCGCGGATCGCCAACCTGTACGGGCCCACCGAGACGACCGTCAACGCCACCTGCCAGATCCTCGACGCCCGTCCCGGCGACGAGGTCCGGCAGGTGCCGATCGGACGTCCCGTGGCCGGTACGGACCTGGAAGTGGTCCGCGCCGACGGGACCGCCTGCGCACCGGACGAGCCGGGGGAACTGCTCATCGCCGGCGTCGGTCTGAGCCCCGGCTACCTGGGTGAACCCGAGGTGACCGCACGGGCGTTCACCGTGCGGGCGGGCCGGCGCTGGTACCGCAGCGGGGACCGGGTCCGCCGGTCGGCCGACGGCACCGTGGAGTTCCTCGGCCGGCTCGACGACCAGGTGAAGATCCGCGGGAACCGGGTGGAGCCGGGGGAGGTCGAGGCGGCGCTCCAGGAGCTCCCCGGGATCGCGCGGGCGGTGGTGACGGCGCACGAGGGGCGGTTGCTCGCCTTCGTCACCCTCCGGTCCCAGGCCGGCGCGCCCGACACCCGGGAGATGCGCCGTCGGCTGGCCGGCGTTCTGCCGTCGTACATGATCCCGGCCGGGATCACGTGCGTCGACGCGCTGCCCCTCACGAGCACCGGCAAGGTCGACCGCCTGGCGCTGGTGAATGCGTCCTCCCGGTCCGTTCCGGCGGCACCGGACGACGACCGGGCCCCTTCCGGAGCACCGGACGACGACCGGGCCCCTTCCGGAGCACCGGACGACGACGGGGCCTCTTCGGCGGCGCCGGACGGCGGCGGGGCCTCCGCGCCGGCCACGGCGACCGAACGGCGCGTGGCGGCGGTCTGGTCGGACCTGCTCCGGGTGGAACCGGTCCACCGGGAGGACGACTTCTTCGACCTGGGCGGGGACTCGCTGCTCGTCCTGCGCGTGTTCGCCCGGCTCGCGGAGCACGGAGCACCGCTGCCCCGGCCGACCGCGGTCTACCGGCACCGCACGCTCGCGGCGCTGTCCGCGGCGATCGTCGCCGCCGCGGACAGCGCCGCGA
>NZ_LIRG01000823.1 GCF_001419695.1 Streptomyces prasinopilosus | reverse complement strand
GGGCCGACGGGCAGCGCGTCGTCGAAGCCACCGTGCCGCGGGAAGGCCCGATCGAGGGGGGCACGTTGTTCGTGGCGCGGACGAGCAGCCGCCCGTCCCGGGTTCGGCAGCCGGCCGCGCGGGGGACAGTTCGAGGAAGGGCCGGCCCGGGCGGCCGGCGATCGCGTGCGCGAACGTGCTCCTGCCGGTCCCGGGCGGGGCCGAACAGCATCACCGCTCGCGGCAGTTCCACACCGTGCCGGGCGGCCGGTTCGGGGTGGGCCGGGGGCAGGACCAGGCGGCGTTCGACGAGCTGCTTCTCCCTGTGCGCGCCCGCGACCTTCTGCCACAGTCCTCCGGGCGGCAGCTCCGCCCCGCGGGGGAGAGCATGCCGGCCTTCTGAGGAGTCACCGGTCCGCGCTTCCCGAAGACGACCATGCCCGAACGGGTGCCGAAGCCGCAGGTGCGCAGAGCGACGGCACCGGTCTCGCCCTCGGGCAGGACCGCGTGCACCGCGCGGACGCCACCGGCGAAGAGCCGGTGTGCGCAGGACGCGTGCGACAGGCGTCGGCCGTGAGTCCGATCAGTCGGCGCCGCGCCACTCGATGAGCAGGAGCGTCGCGTCGTCCGTCGTGATCCCGCCCCGTGCCCGTTCGAGCGTGTGGGAGAGGGAACGGGCCACGGCCCGGATCTCATGCGCCGTACGTTCGATGCGGTCCACCCAGCCGATGAGCTGTTCCTCACCGAATTCCTCGCCATCGGCACCGTGCTCCTCGATCAACCCGTCGGTGAAGCACATGATCCGGTCTCCGGGCTCGAGGGTCAGTTCGTTGATCCGGGGCTCGTGACCGCCGAAGCCGACAGGGAGCGTCGTCGGGCCGCGAAGCCGCCGGACCACACGGTGGCCGCGGATCAGCAGGGGGGCGGGATGTCCCGCGTTGACCCACTGGACACGGCCCGTCATGGTGTCGAGCCGCATCATCTGAGCGGTCACGAAGTGGTCGGGGCCGAACTGCTCGGCGATGGCCCGGTCCATGAACGCATAGATCTCCGACAGGCCGACGTCGGTCCGCCGGGCGTGCCGGTAGGCACCGACGGCCACCGTGGCCATCGTGGCGGCGTCCAGGCCGTGCCCCATCGCGTCCACCATGGCCACATGCAGCACGTCACCGTTGAGGGCGTAGTCGAAGCTGTCGCCGGCCACGTCGTAGGCGGGCTCCAGCGTTCCGGCCAACGCGACCCGAGGTGTGGACATGGCCAGCGGCGGCAGCAGTGACCATTGGATCTCCGCAGCCACACTCATCGGTTCCCTGCGCCGGACCCGGAAGAACAGATCGGTGTACCCGTGCTTGGCCACCAGCATGTCGGCCAGCAGAGCGGCGATCCTGCGCAGCAGCCGCCGGTCGGCGTCGTGGACCCCGCTCAGAGTGACGGCCATGACGCCCATCTGGTCGCCGCCGCCCAGCAGAGGCAGGTAGACCCGCACGCCGTCGGCCTGTGGAACCTCGACACGACGCGCCTCCTGAAAGGCACGACCGGCATCGGAGCCGTCGATCCGCTGCGGTTCCCCGGCCGCCAGCCCCTCGCCCGGCAGGGGCACGAGCCACACCTGCCCGTAGTCCTGCAAATAGATCGAGATCTCGCGGCCACCGAGTCCGCCCACCTGCCGTGCGACGAGCGGACCGAGCAGATGGGCCGGCAACTCGTGCCCCCGGTCCGGCAGGGCTCCCAGGAGCTCCTCCCCGAACCCCTCCGGCCGGTCCGTGCCTCCTCCACCGCCCTGCCGCTCACCGCCCGTCATCGCCGTGGCCCCGGTGGGCGCTCTGCCGGCTCCTCACGAAGAAACTGTGCACACGAACTCCCGACGCAGCCTGACCGATCAGAGCAGCGTGGGACCGCCGCCCGATCCGACCGGCGGGCCATTGCCCCGATCCCGTCGCCACGACCGGGCCACCCGCCTGTGGCCGCCGGTCTTGCTCCCGTTCGGAGAGGGTCGCACAACCTCTATCACGCCGACCCCGCCTGCGCCCGGCACGGCGTCGACCGCGGTCGGGTCGACCTCTCCGCCGCGTTCGCCCGCCTCCTCCGACGCCCGGGCCGGCTCTGTGACAGGCGCCGGCCGACTGCGGTCCGCCGGACCGGGCCCCGGCCACCAGGAGCGACGTCGACCGGCAACGGCGTGTCCCGTCGCGCCGAGGACCCGAAGGAGCGGTCGCTCACGAGGGAGGAGGGGGAGCCGCTCGACCACCGGCACCGGAAGACCGGGTGGAACTGCGCCCGCGAGTCGCTCCAGGCGGCCGAGAACGGGACCGCCGAGCGGGAAGGCGGCGGGCCGTCGAACCGCCGCACGCGGTGATCCAGGACCCGTGCCGCTTCTCCGCCTCCGCCCCCGTCTCCGGCGGGACGGGCGTCAAGCAGGTCCGGCTGGTCCTCGGCCGCGCGTCGGCCGTCAGCGCGCTGCGGATCTGCGCGCACCCGTGGCCGGGCGAAGAAGCCCGCACCCGGACCGTCACGGACACCGTTCTCGGCGGCCTGCGGTCCGGGTGCGGGCTTCT
>NZ_LIRG01000822.1 GCF_001419695.1 Streptomyces prasinopilosus | reverse complement strand
CCGGGCGCCCGCTTCGGCGGCAACGCCATCCGTGAGGCGTCCCGGCTGCTGCGCCCCTACAACCCCGCGCAGGACGCCTCCCCCTTCGCCCTCGCCCAGGTCGCGGACGGCGGTGACATCGCCGTCAACCCGTTCAACATCAACGAGGCCGTCGAGACCGTCGAGGCCGCCGCCGACGACCTGCTCGGCACCGGCGCCCGCCTGATGACCCTCGGCGGCGACCACACCATCGCCCTGCCGCTGCTCCGCTCGGTCGCCAGGAAGCACGGCCCGGTCGCCCTGCTCCACTTCGACGCCCACCTGGACACCTGGGACACCTACTTCGGCGCCGAGTACACGCACGGCACCCCGTTCCGCCGGGCCGTGGAGGAGGGCATCCTCGACACCTCCGCCCTCTCCCACGTCGGCATCCGCGGTCCGCTCTACGGCAGGCAGGACCTCACCGACGACGAGAAGATGGGCTTCGGCATCGTCACCTCGGCGGACGTCTACCGGCGGGGCGCCGACGAGATCGCCGACCAGCTGCGGCAGCGCATCGGCGACCGCCCGCTGTACATCTCCATCGACATCGACTGCCTCGACCCGGCGCACGCCCCCGGCACCGGGACCCCGGAGGCCGGCGGCCTGACCTCCCGCGAACTCCTGGAGATCCTGCGCGGTCTGGCCTCCTGCAACCTGGTCTCGGCGGACCTCGTGGAGGTGGCGCCCGCGTACGATCACGCGGAGATCACCTCGATCGCCGCCTCCCACACGGCGTACGAGCTGACCACGATCATGGCCCGCCAGATCGCCGGGGCCCGTGAGGAGAACGACCGCAAGTGACCCACGACCACGACCTGGTGCTCCGCCCGACCCCGGCCCAGACCGAGGCCGCGCTGAACCGGCCCGCGGGCCGCACCGGCGGAGACCTGGTCGTGGAGACCTTGGCCGGCCTCGGCGCGACCACCGTGTTCGGGCTGCCCGGCCAGCACGCGCTCGGCGTGTTCGACGCCCTGCGCCGCTCGGACCTGCGGTACGTCGGCCTGCGGGTGGAGAACAACGCCGCCTTCGCGGCGGACGCGTACGGCCGCGTCACCGGGGAGGCGGCCCCGCTGCTGCTGTCGACCGGGCCGGGCGCGCTGACCGCGCTGCCCGCGCTGCAGGAGGCCGCCGCCGCGTCCGCCCCCGTCCTGGCGATCGGCAGTCAGGTCCCGACGGCCGGGCTGGGCGGCGGGCGCCGCGGCTACCTGCACGAACTGCCCGACCAGGCGGCCTCGTTCCGGGGCGTGGTCAAGTCCGTCCACACCGTGCGCGCCGCCTCCCAGATCCCGTCGGCGATCACGGCGGCCTGGCAGTCGGCGCTGACGGTGCCGCACGGTCCCGTGTGGGTGGAGATCCCGCAGGACGTGCTGGACGCCCCGACGTCCCTGCCGGTCGTCACGGCCATGGACGCCACCCCCGACGAACTGCCCCCGCGCCCCGAACTGACCGCGCTCGCCGCCCACTGGCTGACGCACGCGCAACGCCCCGCGGTCATCGCGGGCGGGGGAGTGATCCGCTCCGACGCCTCGGGCAAGCTCCGCAAGCTCGCCGAACTCCTCCGGGCGCCGGTCGTCACCACCCCCGGCGGCAAGGGCGCCTTCCCCTGGACCCATCCGCTGTCCCTGCGGTCCTGGCTGGAGGACCGCCACACGACGGACTTCCTGGAGGACGCCGACGTCCTCCTGGTGGTGGGCTCCGGACTGGGCGAACTCTCCTCGAACTACCACACGTTCGCACCGCGCGGCCGCATCGTCCAGATCGAGGCCGACCTCGGCAAGCTGGAGTCCAACCACCCGGCGCTCGGCATCCACGCGGACGCGCGCCTCGCCCTCCAGGCCCTGCTGGAGACGGTGGAGCCGCGCGAGGACGGGGCGGCACCGGAACGCGTCCGCGCGCTCCTGTCGAAGGTCGCCGAACGCATCGCGTCCCAGGACCTCGCCCTGGAGCAGCAGGTGCTGGCGTCCGTCCGCCGCGCCCTGCCCGAGGACGCGCCGTCCTTCTGGGACATGACGATCCTGGCCTACTGGGCCTGGTCCGCCTTCGACGCGAAGGGGCCCAACCAGCTGCACTCCGCCCAGGGCGCCGGCGGCCTCGGCTACGGCCTGCCGGCCGCCCTCGGCGCGGCGGTCGCCGACCCCACCCGCCCCGTCCTCGCGGTCTCGGGGGACGGCGGCGCCCTGTACTCCGTCGCCGAACTGGCCACCGCCCGCCAGTACGGCCTCGACGTCACCTGGCTGATCGTCGACGACGGCGGCTACGGCATCCTGCGCCAGTACATGACCGACGCCCACGGCGAGCCCATGGCGACCGACCTGACCGGCCCGGACTTCGTCGCCCTCGCCGCGTCCTTCGGCGTCCCGGCGGTACGCACCACCCCCGAATCACTGGAACACGACCTGGCGGCGGCCCTGGCCGCCCCGGGCCCGTCCGTGGTCGTCCTTCCGGTGGTCCTGCGGATGTTCGCCCCGACGCACCTGGGCTGAGGGGCCCGGGAAGGCCGAACCCCGGCAGGGGCCACTGCCCGCGGACAGCGTGACGCTCCCTCGTGAAGGGGCCGCGCACCCGGCGGCACACCCGGCGGCGGCAGCCGGCCGCGCACCCGGCGGCGGCAGCCGATCGCGCACCCGGCGGCGGCAGCCGGCCCCCTGAAGCGGCTGCCGACCAAGCGGCCGTCGCCCTCGCGCCCCCCTGGCGCAGTCGTTCCGTATGAGGACGGCTTCCCGTCAGGAACGCGTGCGGGGCGGTGCGGAGGCCCAGGGCTTCAGCAGGTCGCCGAGCAGGTCGGCGAAGGCGCTGTCCAGGGTGTCCTCCCGGAGCCGGTCGCCGACGACTTCGGGACAGAGGGCGGCGGGGCGGGCGATCCACAGGATCTTCCACGGCCTGGAGGCCAGCGCTTGGTCGCCCCAGATCCCGCCGTGCGGGCAGAGGGGATGGAGCAGATCGCTGATCCGATCCGTCGCGATGCCCACCAGCGGTCCGTCGAGTGCCGTGTGCGCCGCCGCGAACTTCTCGGGGGAGGAGCGGGCGACGGCAGCCGTGGCCGGGTGACGGCGAACGGCGCGGACCACTTCCGTCAGGTGCTCGGTGATGCCCGGGACGGTGCCGTCGCTCGGGCGGACGCGAGCCGCCGTGGCGAAGGCGTCCGCGAGCTCGGCCTGGAGTGCGTGCAGATACAGCGCGGTGACGGATCTCCAGTTCTGATAGAGGAAGGTGCGGGTCGTGCCGCAGTTCCGGGCGATGGCGGCCAGGGACACGTTCAGGCCTTCCGTACGCAGGAGCGTGCGTACGGTGCTGATCAC
>NZ_LIRG01000821.1 GCF_001419695.1 Streptomyces prasinopilosus | reverse complement strand
CTCCGACAAGTCGAAGATCGTCGCCGGTCTCCTCCAGCTCTTCCTGGGGTCCCTGGGCATCGGCCGCTTCTATACGGGTTCGGTCGGCATCGGCATCGCCCAGCTGCTCACCTGCGGCGGCCTCGGTTTCTGGGCGCTGATCGACGGCGTCATGTACCTGGTCAGCAACGACCGCACGGACTCCCAGGGGCGGATCCTGCGTGGCTGACGCGGCCTCGTCCGCCCCGTCCCGGGGGCGGCCGCGGTGGCATCCCGCGGCGGCCCCCGTCGCGGTGCTGGCCGCGGGCGCGGCGGGCGCCGCCTACCTGTGGGGCACCGACCCCCACGAGCCGGAGCACCTCCTGCCCCGGTGCCCGCTGCGGGCCGTCACCGGCCTGCTGTGCCCGGCCTGCGGCGGCACGCGCATGGTGTACGACCTGATGCACGGCCAGTTCGCCGCCGCCTGGCTGGACAACAGGGCCCTGCTGCTCGCCGCGCCGTTCGCGTTGGCACTGTGGGGGCGCTGGACGCTGGAGGGACTGCGCGGCCGCAGCTGGGCGCCCCGGATCGCGCCCCGGGTCCAGGCGGTGATCCTCGCGGTGGCGGTGGCCTGGACGGTGGTCCGCAACATCGTCTGAAACGTGCGGGAAGAAGCCTGAGTTGATCACGGAACGGGAACATTCGGCTTTCTGCTTTCCCGTTCGAACGCCAGTCCCCTTACGCTCCTCTGGCGCAGGGGGGACGGTTCGCGAACCGTGGGTTGCAGCGCAGTGGTCACACGGGATCCGTACGCGGGTTTCCGGTGCTCCCTCCTGGGCAGTCCGGGCGATCCGCCCGGCGCCCGTCACACCCTTTCTCCCCAGGAGCAGCGCCATGACCGTCCCCGCCGGCCCCCAGGCCCCCTACGGCTACGACCCGCAGGGCCGCCCCTACTCCGACAAGTCGAAGATCGTCGCCGGTCTCCTCCAGATCTTCCTGGGGACCCTGGGCATCGGCCGCTTCTACGTCGGTTCCGTCGGCATCGGCATCGCCCAGCTGCTCACCTGCGGGGGCCTCGGCTTCTGGGCGCTGATCGACGGCGTCATGTTCCTCGTGAGCAACGACCGCACCGACAAGCAGGGCCGCGTCCTGCGCGGCTGACGCGGCACCGGCCGCTCCGGTCGCCGCAGACGTGCCGA
>NZ_LIRG01000820.1 GCF_001419695.1 Streptomyces prasinopilosus | reverse complement strand
GGCCGCCCGGAACCGGTCCTCCGGGACGGCGGGAGGTGCGGCGGATGCCGGGACCCCCTGCGGCGGGCGGTCGCGGCCGGCGTCGGGCGGTGCGGAACCGGCGTCGGGAAGCACGGAGTCCGGTGGCACCGGTGCGGCGGGGGACCGGCCCGCCGACGCGGTCGACCCCGGCCGCGGCACCGGTGGTCCGGGCAACGGAGCGGGTGTTCGTCGGGGCGCGTCCGCCGGGCCGGACGGCGGCCGGAAGCCGTAGTCCCCGCCTGCCGAGGCAACGGCCGGGGCCGCCACCCCCCACAGGAGAGGCCCCGGCCGTCGCGCGGCACGGGCCGCGCGGCGGCCCGTAACCCCTACAGCGCCACGGGTGCGTTTTCCGTCACACCGCCCGGGTCACAGGTTCGTTGAATCATGCACGGGATAGGCGACGAACATGGACGGGGAGAGGTTTGAGGTCGTAACGTGCCTTTCGCGCCAGCCGTCCGAGGGCAGACGACCACAACCACCGTGGGCGGCCGAGAACACGAAGGAACCATGACGGCGAGAACCCGGTCCGCGCAGGCGGTGCCGGCTCAGGCGCAGAAGGGCGCGCGCGGTGCTGGGGGACGACGCGGAGCTGACGGCTGCGGTGGAGGCGGCGCAGGACGGGGACGAGAGCGCGTTCCGGACGGTGTACCGGGCCGTGCACCCCCGGCTCCTGGGATACGTGCGCACCCTGGTGGGCGAACCCGACGCCGAGGACGTGACGTCCGAGGCGTGGCTGCAGATAGCCCGGGACCTGCGGCGGTTCAGCGGTGACGCGGACCGGTTCCGCGGCTGGGCCGCCCGGATCGCCCGCAACCGGGCCCTCGACCACATCCGCATGCGCGGGCGCCGCCCCGCGATCGGCGGCGACGAGACCGAACTGACCGGACGGCCCGCCGAGTCCGACACCGCCGACCAGGCCATCGAGGCGATGGCCACCGACGACGCCCTCGCCCTCATCGCACGGCTGCCGCAGGACCAGGCCGAGGCCGTCGTCCTGCGGGTGGTCGTGGGGCTCGACGCGAGGACCGCCGCCGAGACGCTGGGCAAGCGGCCGGGTGCCGTACGCACGGCCGCGCACCGGGGCCTGAGACGGCTGGCCGAGATGCTCGACGGCGATCCGGAGGGACATCCGGAATCCGCGGGGGTGCTCGACGCCCTCCCGCCCCCGAGAGAACCACGCCGCCCTGCGGTGACGTCCGCGAGTGTGACGCATATGCGAGCGCGGACGCAGAAGGACATGTGATGGCCGACGAGCAGTACAGGTGGCTGAACCGCGAAACGGCGGAGCGACTGCTGAACGGGGAGTCACCCGAAGCTGCCGGCCCGGCCGGGAACGATCAGGCCGAACGGCTCGCGCGCGCACTCGGCGCGCTGTCCGCCCCGCCCCCGCCGGCCGGCGGGGAACTCCCCGGTGAGGCCGCCGCGCTGGCCGCCTTCCGCGAGGCCCGCGAGGAGCGGACGGACCGGGCCGCCGAAGCCGTGCCCGTCGGGCCCCGGGCCGGGGCCGCGCGGGGCGCCGACGTCGGCCTGGTCAGGATCGGCGTCCCGCCCGCGGACCGGTCCGGAGCCGGACGCACGTCCCGCCGGACGCGCTCCGTGCGCTTCGGACTGGCCGCCGCACTGGCCGCGGGCATGGTCGGCGGTGCGGCGGTCCTGGCCGGTACCGGAGTGCTGCCGGCACCCTCCGGAGTCTTTGGCCCGGCCACCACGACCACCGCCACCGGCCCGCCCGAACGCCCCCCGGCGCCGCGCCCGTCGGAGAAGGGCGCGCCGGGCGGCGCCACGCCCGACGACGGGCCGGACGGACAGGACGGGCCGCCCGGGAACGCCGACG
>NZ_LIRG01000082.1 GCF_001419695.1 Streptomyces prasinopilosus | reverse complement strand
CGGTCGTCGCGGCCGGCGGCATCCCGCGCGAGTTCAACACCATCGCCGTCGACGACGGCATCGCGATGGGCCACGGCGGCATGCTGTACTCCCTGCCCTCCCGCGACCTGATCGCGGACAGCGTGGAGTACATGGTCGAGGCCCACTGCGCGGACGCCCTGATCTGCATCTCCAACTGCGACAAGATCACCCCGGGCATGCTCAACGCCGCCCTGCGGCTGAACATCCCGACGGTCTTCGTCTCCGGCGGCCCGATGGAGGCCGGCCGGGCGACGCTGGTCGACGGCACGGTCCGCACGCTGGACCTGATCGACGCGATGGTGGACGCCGCCAACGACAAGATCTCCGACGCCGACGTCCTGCGCATCGAGGAGAACGCCTGCCCCACCTGCGGCTCCTGTTCCGGCATGTTCACCGCCAACTCGATGAACTGCCTCACCGAGGCCATCGGCCTGTCCCTCCCGGGCAACGGCTCGGTCCTCGCCACCCACACGGCCCGCAAGGCGCTCTACGAGGACGCCGCCCGCACGGTCATGGACATCACCCGCCGCTACTACGAGCAGGACGACGACACGGTCCTGCCCCGCAGCATCGCCACCGTCGCCGCCTTCGAGAACGCGATGGCGCTGGACATCGCCATGGGCGGTTCCACCAACACGATCCTGCACCTGCTGGCCGCCGCCCAGGAGGCGGAGGTCCCCTTCGGCCTGACCGAGATCGACGCCCTCTCGCGCCGCGTCCCCTGCCTGGCGAAGGTCGCGCCGAACGTCGCCGCGAGCCGCACGTACTACATGGAGGACGTGCACCGCGCGGGCGGCATCCCCGCCCTGCTCGGCGAGCTGCACCGCGCCGGCCTGCTGAACGAGGACGTGACCTCCGTCCACAGCCCGACCCTGGCCGACTGGCTGAAGACCTGGGACATCCGCGGCGGCTCCCCCTCCCCCCGAGCCGTGGAGATGTGGCACGCGGCCCCCGGCTGCGTGCGCTCCGCCGAGGCGTTCTCCCAGTCCGAGCGCTGGGACACCCTCGACGAGGACGCCGAGGGGGGCTGCATCCGCTCCGCCGAGCACGCCTACTCCGAGGACGGCGGCCTGGCGGTGCTGCGCGGCAACCTCGCCGTGGACGGCTGCGTCGTCAAGACGGCCGGTGTCGACGAGTCGATCTGGACCTTCGAGGGCCCGGCGGTCGTCTGCGAGTCGCAGGAGGAGGCCGTCGAGAAGATCCTCACCAAGCGGGTCCAGGAGGGCGACGTCGTCGTCATCCGCTACGAGGGCCCCAAGGGCGGCCCTGGCATGCAGGAGATGCTCTACCCGACGTCGTACCTGAAGAGCCGCGGCCTCGGAAAGGCCTGCGCCCTGATCACCGACGGCCGCTTCTCCGGCGGCACGTCCGGCCTCTCCATCGGCCACGCCTCCCCGGAGGCGGCCTCGGGCGGCACCATCGCCCTGGTCGAGGACGGCGACCGCATCCGCATCGACATCCCGAACCGTTCGATCGAGCTGCTGGTCGACGACGCCGAACTGGCCCGCCGGGAGCGGGCACTGGACGGTGCGTACGCCCCGAAGAACCGCGAGCGCAAGGTCTCGGCGGCGCTGAGGGCGTACGCGGCGATGGCCACGAGCGCCGACAAGGGCGCGGTGCGGGACGTGTCGAAGCTGGGCTGACGCCTTCCGCCCCGCACGGGCCGCCCTCCGCGACACCGGGAGGCCTGTGCGGGGCGGGTGATCCGTGCGCGGTCCCGTGCGCGCGGCGATCCGTGTACCGCGCACCGCCCCCGGCCGGCCGGCTCCCGTCCGGGTCCCCTACCAGTCCGCCGGTCCCCGCCCGTCCACGGCGAAGACGGTGCCGTCGGGCGCGGACGCGTAGACGCGGCCCTCCGCGACCACCGGCTCGGGCAGCGAGGCGACCACTCGGTCCGCGGCCGCCCCGAGCCGGGGCGCGGTCTGCCCGAGCAGCCGCCCGCTCCGGGCGTCCACGGCGAGCAGGCGGCCGTCGGGAGCGGTGACGTACACGTGCCGCCCGTCGGAGACGGGCGCGGAACCGTGGCTGATGCCCGTTTCCAGGTGCCACACCCGCTTGCGCGCCTCCAGGTCGACGGCCTCCAGCGAACCGCCCTGGGCCAGGAGGTGGACGACGTTCCCGCGCACCGTGGCACGAACGTCGTGGCGGGGGACCGGCAGGGGGACCCGGAGCGACGTTCCGGACCTCGGGGAGTAGCGGACCAGGCCGGTGGTGGTGCCGTCCCGCGGGTCGCCGGAGAGGAGGAAGACGGATCCGCCCCCGGCGCCGACGGCCTGCAGCGCCCCCTCCAGCCGGACGTCCCACCGCAGTGCACCGGTGTCCGGGTCGACCGCCGTGAGCCGTGTGTGCGTCCCGTCGGGCGACGTGCTCGTCGCGTAGGCCAGCGGGTCCGCGGCGAACGAGGCGAGGGGCGTGCCGCCGTGGCCCGGCAGGGAGCGGTTCCACTTCGTGGCACCCGACGAGCCGTCCACGCCGGTGACCGTTCCGTCCGCGCCGGTCAGCAGCAGCGTGTCGCCCGCGTACCGGACCGCACCGCCCTCGGGTACGTCCCGTCGCCAGACCGGTGTGCCCGACGCGGGGTCCAGTCCCTCCACGAGTCCGTCCTCGGCCGTGGACGTCTGGACGGTCCCGCCCGAGACGACCGGGGGGCGGCTGACGGTCCGGTCGGATGTGGTGCGCCGCCACCTCAGCCCTCCGTCGGCCGGGTCCAGGGCGAAGACCGCGTCGCGCCGGGCACAGAGCAACTCGTCCGTTCCGCGGGAGCAGTGCGGCATGCCCCCCTCCCCGGACGCCGGCTTCGCCTCCCACGCGCCGAACGCGGCCGACGGGGCGGGGGCAGGCGTCTTCGCGGGCGGATCCCCGTCCGGGCCGGCCAGGTGGACGGAGGCGGCTCCCGAGGCCGCGAGCACCAGCGCGGCGCCCGCCACCAGGGCGCCGCGGGTCAGCCGTTTCCGGGGCGGTCTTCGCGGTTGTCGGGGAGAGGGGGGCGGTGCCGCCTCCGCACCCGTCCTCTGCGCCGGTATGAACGCCTGGGTGTCGTAGGAGGCCGCCACCGAGCGCAGTTCCCGCATCAGCTCGTCCGGTGTCGGGCGGTCCTCGGGCTCCTTGGCGAGACAGCGCAGCACGAGCGGCGCCAACTCCTGCGGTATGCCGGTCAGATCGGGTTCGTCGTGCACCACCTGATAGGCGACGACGTACGGGCTGTCGGAGTCGAACGGTCCGCGCCCGGTCGCCGCGTGCACCACCACCGATCCCAGCGCGAAGACGTCCGCGGCGGGCCCCACCTCCCGCGGCCGCCGGAACTGCTCGGGTGCCATGAACGGCGGCGTGCCGATCAACTTCCCGGTCTCCGTGCGGAGTTCACTGTCCGACGGCCGGGAGATGCCGAAGTCGATGACCTTCGGCCCGTCTTCCGCGAGCAGCACGTTGCTCGGTTTCAGGTCCCGGTGCACCACCCCGACGCGGTGGATGTCGCGCAGTGCCTCGGCCAGCCCCGCCATCAGGCGGCGCAGTTGCGCCGGTGTCATCGGACCGTTCCGCTTCACCTGCTCCGCGAGCGTCGGTCCGGGAATGAACAGGGTCGCCATCCAAGGCCGTTCCGCCTCCGGATCGGCGTCGACCACGGGCGCGGTGAACGCGCCGCTCACCCTGCGGGCCGCCGCCACCTCCTGCCGGAACCGCCCCCTGAACTCACGGTCCCGGGCGAACTCGGCGTGCACGACCTTCACCGCGAGCTTCAGCCCGGAGGTGCTGCGGGCCAGGTGCACCATCCCCATGCCCCCGGAGCCCAGAAGGGACTCCAGCCGGTAGTGACCGGCGTACTCCGGAAGTTCCGCTTCCGCACCCGCCCCGGCCCTCCGCTGTGGCGCCATGGGACCACCCCCGTGCTGTTCGTCCGCGCGCGCGACGCACGGAGCCTAATCGATGACCCGTACGGGACCGAGGAGGCTTGCTGATGCCCATGTGCGAGATGTGAACTGATGTTTCGTGGTGTGATGCGAGGGAATCAAAGCGATCCCATCATCGTCATGGGGTCCAACGGGGGAGGTTTTTCATGTCTGTCGACCACACCGAAGAGGTCGGGCCGGGCACGGAGGAGGCCGGCACGACGGCGGTCGCGGCTGTCCACTACTACCCGGTCGCCCCGGGCGTCCAGCTGAACGTCCGCAGCGGCCCGGGCACGGGCTACGGCCTCGTCCGCACCCTGCCCGAAGGCTCCCGCGTCCCGATCTACTGCCAGACGCCGGGCACGGCGGTGACCGGCCCGTACGGCACGTCGCGCATCTGGGACAACATCGGCAACGGCCAGTACGTCTCGGACGCCTACGTGAAGACCGGCAGCGACGGCTACGTGGCCTCGCGCTGTGCCTGACCGACCACCACCACCGTCAGGAGCACTCATGATGTCCGCAAGGGGCAGATCCGTCCTGCTCGCAGGCGCCGGAGCCTTCCTCATGCTGCTGGGCACGGCGACGGAAGCCGCGGCCCTGCCGTACTACCCGGTCGCCCCGGGCGTCCAGCTGAACGTCCGCAGCGGCCCGGGCACGGGTTACACCATCGTCCGCACCCTGCCCGAGGGCGCGCAGGTGTCGATCTCCTGCCAGACGCCGGGCACGACGGTGACCGGCCCGTACGGCACGTCGAACATCTGGGACAACATCGGCAACGGCCAGTACGTCTCGGACGCCTACGTGAAGACCGGCAGCGACGGCTACGTGGCCCCGCGCTGTGCCTGATCCCGCCGGGGACCGGCCGCTCCCGCCCGGTCCCCGGCGGGATCAG
>NZ_LIRG01000819.1 GCF_001419695.1 Streptomyces prasinopilosus | reverse complement strand
GGTGGGCGGGAGCAGCGTCGTCCACCCGGTCTCGTCCGACAGCAGTTCCTCCGGTCCCGGGGTGCCGGGCACCGAGGCGCCCTCGACCGACACGGCCCGGGGGTGGTTGCCGCGGAAGTGGGCGGTGTCGACGACGACGCCGTGGACGACTCCGGGTGCGCCGAGGCGGATCAGCGCCCAGTCGTGGTCCCCCTCCGCCGGCCAGGGGTCCCCGGCGGAGGGGCCGCGGCGGCGCCGGGTCTCCCAGCCGTCCATGACCTTGCCCTTGGGGCCGAAGCGCCCGGGGTCGAACACGGCGCGACCGGGCAGCAGCAGGTTCTCGCGTTCGGCGAAGAACTCGTCGGAGGCGGCGACGACACCGGCGCCGAGTCGGCGGTCGGCGAGGTCGGTGAGCCGGCTGAAGGGGAAGTCGGCGGTGCGGTAGTCCGCGTACGGGTCGCCCCCGTCGTAGGGGCGTGCGGCACCGGTGAAGCGGGGTGCCGGGTGGGCGGGCTGCGTGGTCACGGTGGTCCGGTCCTGCCTTTCGCCGGCCGGCGGGGGCCGCCGGGCATGAGCGGGGGCGGGTTCCCGGCCGGTGGCCGGCGGGTGCCGGCCGTCCGCCGTTCTCCCTCCCCCCGCCGGTCAGGGGAGGCGGGTCAGCAGCCGGCCCCGTGGTGCGGTGAACTCGCCGTCGGCCATGATGCGCCGGCCGCGCAGCCAGGTGGACTTCACGACGCCGTACAGGGTCCGGCCGGCGTACGCCGTCACGCGGTTGCGGTGCTGGAGTCCCGCCGGGTCGACGGTGAAGGTGTCGTCGGGGGCCAGGACGGCGAAGTCGGCGTCCCGGCCGGGTGCGATGGCGCCCTTGCGGTCGTCGAGGCCGACGAGTTCCGCCGGCCGTGCCGACATCCAGCGCACGACGTCCTCCAGGCCGTGTCCCCGTGCGCGGGCCCCGGTCCAGACGGCGGGCAGGCCGAGCTGGAGGCCGGAGACACCGCCCCAGGCGGTGGCGAAGTCGGCCGTCTTGAGGTCGGCGGTGGACGGGGAGTGGTCGCTGACCACGCAGTCGATGACGCCGTCCGCCAGTGCCCGCCAGAGCGGGTCCTGGTTGGCGGCTTCGCGGATGGGCGGGCAGCACTTGAACTCGGTGGCTCCGTCCGGGACTTCCTCGGCGGCGAGGGTCAGGTAGTGGGGGCAGGTCTCGACGGTGACGCGTACTCCGTCGGTCCTGGCCCGGGCGATCAGCGGCAGGGCGTCGCCGGAGGACAGGTGCAGGAGGTGCACGCGCGCGTCGAGGCGTTCCGCCTGCGCGAGGAGCAGGGCGACGGCGGTGTCCTCGGCGTCGCGCGGGCGGGAGGCGAGGAAGTCGGCGTACCGGGGGCCGCCGCGCTGCGGGGCGGCGGCGAGGCGGTCCGGGTCCTCGGCGTGCACGATGAGCAGTCCGCCGAAGGCGGCGATCTCCTCCAGGGTCCGGGCGAGCCGGTCCGGTCCCAGGTGCGGGAACTCGTCGACGCCGGACGGCGACAGGAAGGCCTTGAAACCGAAGACGCCGGCCTCGTGCAGCGGCCGCAGGTCCCCGGTGTTGCCGGGCAGGGCGCCGCCCCAGAAGCCGACGTCGACGTGGGTCCGGCCGGCGGCGGCCCGCCGTTTGGTGCGCAGGTGGGCGGTCGTCGTGGTCGGCGGGAGGGAGTTGAGCGGCATGTCGAGGAGCGTGGTGATGCCGCCGGCCGCCGCCGCGCGGGTGGCGGACCGGAAGCCCTCCCACTCGCTGCGGCCCGGATCGTTGACGTGCACGTGGGTGTCGACCAGGCCGGGCAGCAGGACGTCGTCGCCGAGGTCCGCGAGGCGGGCCGTCCCGGGGACCGGCGCCCCGTGGGGCAGGACGGCCGTGATCGTGCCGTCGGTGACGGCGACCGAGGCGGCCCGCGTCCCTTCGGGGGTGATGACGCGCGTCGAGCGCAGTACCAGTCCGGCGTCGGGCACCCGCACCCCCTCACCCCGGTTTCAACGTTCTGTTGAAGGAGTCTCCGCTCCCGCTCCCGCACCGTCAAGGACACCGCGCCCGTGCGGGCGACGGCGGCCACCCTTGGACGGTTCCGGTGAGCGGAATCGATACTCCGGTGAGCGGGATGCGGGGAGGGGCAGAAGGCCGGCCGGCCCGGCCGCCGGATAGGCTGCCCCTCCTTCCCGCCCGTCCGAAAGGAACGCGTCGTGCCGACGTCCAGCGCCAGCGCCAACGACTCCGTCCGGTCCGCTCCGGGCGGCGGAGTGCAGTCCCTCGAGCGCGCCTTCGACCTGCTGGAGCGGATGGCGGACGCGGGCGGCGAGGTGGGCCTCAGCGAGCTGTCGGCGAGCAGCGGACTGCCCCTGCCGACGATCCACCGGCTGATGCGCACCCTGGTCTCGTGCGGTTACGTGCGCCAGCAGCCCAGCCGCCGGTACGCGCTCGGCCCGCGCCTGATCCGGCTCGGCGAGTCCTCCTCCCGGCTGCTGGGCACCTGGGCGCGCCCGCACCTGGCCCGTCTGGTGGAGGAGACCGGCGAGACGGCCAACATGGCCCTGCTCGACGGGGACGAGGTCGTGTACGTCGCGCAGGTGCCGTCCAAGCACTCCATGCGGATGTTCACCGAGGTCGGCCGCCGGGTCCTGCCGCACTCCACCGGCGTGGGCAAGGCCCTGCTGGCCGGCCTGCCGCCGCAGGACGTGCGGGCCCTGCTCGCCCGCACCGGGATGCCCGCGGCGACGGACAGGACCATCACCACGCCGGAGGGTTTCCTGGCCGCGCTCGACGAGGTGCGCCGCCGGGGCTACGCCGTCGACGACAACGAGCAGGAGGTCGGCGTGCGGTGCCTCGCCGTCCCCGTGCCCGACGCCCCCACCCCGGCCGCCCTCTCGATCTCCGGTCCCGCGGGACGGGTCACGGAGGCGGCGACGGAGCGGATCGTGCCGGTGCTCCGGCAGGTGGCGGGGGAACTCTCCGAGGTGCTCACCGCGCCGGGCGGTCCGACGGTCTGACCCGGCCCGCCCCGGCCGGCCGTCCCGCGTGGTCGCAGCGCCCGCGCACGCCCCCTGCGAGAGCCGCGCGAACGGACCTGCGTCAGCCCCTCGGTGACGGTCCGAACAGGTCCACCGCGTCCCGCACCTCCCCCAGCCCCCGGCCCAGTGCGCTCACCGAGCCGATCGCGCCGGCGATCAGCAGCAGGGAACGGCGTAACCGGGGAATCTCGGGATTGCCGCCGGCCGCGTGGGCGTCCAGGGCGGCGAGTTCCTCCTCCGCGATGACCCGGTCGGGGAATTCCGCCGGATGGGCCGCCAGTTGGCGGCGCAGCCGGGCCACGGCGGAGCGCAGCTCCGTCACCCGTGGATCGTCCGCTCGACTGCCGGTCGCACGCTGCTGCTCTACGCTCCGCAACACAGTCCTCCCCCTCGCACGCGGTGGTGCGCCTCCCCACCGGCCCCGCCGCCCCGTCGGCCGGTGGGGAGGCGCACC
>NZ_LIRG01000818.1 GCF_001419695.1 Streptomyces prasinopilosus | reverse complement strand
CTCGCGGAGGCCGGGAGGCAGGGGCCGGGGGTCTGAGTACGAGAGGTGGGGGTGAGGAGTGCCGCACGTCACCTCGTCGGCTGGATCACTCGACCGTGGGCGCCAACCTTCTGCCTTGTCCACGAAGTTTATACGACGCGTGTTCGGAGTATGTTTCGGCTAGCCGTTTCCACCCCGCGGAACAAGGGCACTTTTGGACGGCGAAACGGGGGAATCATCCCGATTCTCAGCCGGGTGTGCGGCGATGACCTCGATAAACGGCCGCCCAGTGGTAGGCCTATTGTCGTCGGCGTTTTTCACGAGTTCGCCGCCGCCTTGTAACGTGCGTTGCCGACCATGTGCCTGCCATGCCGCGTGAATGTGCCACTGGTCACCTTCGACCAGCGTAGCGGCCGACAGCTCACTTCGGGGCGTTATCAATCGCATCCACTGGGCATCCTCCACTGTGGACCGGGACCCGGCGGCCGATCATCGGACCGCCCATCAGAGAAGCAAGGAGGCTCCGATGGGGGAGAAGGTCGTGGCAGGCGGGTTCGACCTGTCCGATCGCCAGCGCTACCGCGACAAGCTCCGCAGGTGTCTGACGGGTTTGGAGCGACTCCTGGCGGAGAAGCGGTTCGACCGCCCCAAGAACCTCATGGGGCTGGAGATCGAATTGAATCTCACGGGCGCCGACGGGATGCCCAGAATGTTGAATGGGCAAGTCCTCGAGCGGATTGCGAGCCGCGACTTCCAAACAGAACTCGCCATGTTCAACCTGGAGGTCAACATAGCGCCGCACCGTTTGGACGGCCGGGTATTCGACCGGCTCGCCGAGGAACTGCGCACCTCCCTCGCGTACGCGGACCGGAAAGCCGCCGAGGTGGACGCCGGAATCGTGATGATCGGCATTCTGCCGACGCTGGACCGCGACGACCTGGTCTCCTCGAACCTCTCCGCCGTCGACCGCTACACCCTGCTCAACGAGCAGATCGTGGCGGCCCGCGGGGAGGACTTCAGCCTCGACATCGAAGGGGTGGAACGCCTCAGCTGCACCTCCGGGTCCATCGCGCCGGAGGCCGCCTGCACCTCGGTGCAGCTGCACCTCCAGGTCACCCCGGACCGCTTCGCCGACGTGTGGAACGCGGCCCAGGCGGTCGCCGCCGCCCAGATCGCCGTCGGCGCCAACTCGCCCTTCCTCTTCGGGCGCGAGCTGTGGTCAGAGTCCCGGCCGCCGCTGTTCCAGCAGTCCACCGACACCCGTCCGCCCGAGCTCCAGGCGCAGGGAGTGCGGCCGCGCACCTGGTTCGGCGAGCGCTGGGTCGACTCGGCGTTCGACCTCTTCGAGGAGAACCTGCGCTACTACCCCGCGCTCCTGCCGATCTGCGACGACGAGGACCCGCTCGACGTGCTGGACCGGGGCGGCACCCCCTCGCTCGCGGAACTCGTCCTGCACAACGGCACGGTCTACCGCTGGAACCGCCCGGTCTACGACGTCGCCGACGGCGTGCCCCACCTGAGGGTGGAGAACCGGGTCCTGCCCGCCGGGCCCACCGTGATCGACGTGGTCGCCAACGCGGCGTTCTACTACGGTCTGGTCCGTGCCCTCGCGGAGGACAGCCGCCCCGTGTGGACCCGGCTGCCCTTCGAGGCCGCCGCCGCCAACTTCGACGCCGCCTGCAGGCACGGTATCGACGCCCGTTTCACCTGGCCCCGGCGCGGGCGTTACGGGGGTACGGCCGAGGTGGACGCGGTCACCCTCGTACGCGACGAACTGCTGCCGCTGGCCGAGGCGGGCCTGGACGCGTGGGGCATCGAACCCGCGGACCGGAAGCTGTACCTCGGCGTGATCGAGGAGCGCTGCCGGCGCAGGCAGAACGGCGCGAGCTGGCAGGCCGCGACCTTCCACCGGGCGCTGGACGCGGGGCTGTCCCGCGAGAAGGCGCTGGCGGCCACCACCCGGCGCTACCGCGAGCTGATGCTGCGGGGCGACCCGGTGCACGCCTGGCCCGTCGGGCTGCCGGAGCCGGTGCCCGCGGGCTGACCCCTCCCGGGCGGACGCGCGCCCCGGACGGACGGCCGTCCGGGGCTGCCGACGGCGGGGCCGGCCGGGGAGGGAGGGTGCGGGACCGCCGGGCACGGACTGCCGGACGCGGACCGGTCCTCGGGCCCCCGGACGGTGCCTTCATACTGAACCGACCGGACGGATCGGTGATGTGGAGGCAGGTGTGCAGGCGGAGGCGGGCCCGGAGGCCGACGCGTATCCCCGGCGGCTCACGCGGAAGACGCTCCGCGACGAGACGCTGCTCGTGCTCGCGGTGTCGCTGGGCGCGAGTGCGGTGTCCGCGCTGATCAGTTTCGCCGGCTCGGTCACCCGGCCGGGCGGCCTGAAGGACCAGGCGGCCACCCTCAACGGCTCGGCGGCACCGGGCCGTCCCTGGCTCGACCTGGCCTGGCAGCTCTTCGGGATCACCAGCGCGCTGGTCCCCGTCGCGCTCGTCGCCCACTTCCTGATCCGCGAGGGCGCGGGACTGCGCACCCTCGGCTTCGACCGCACCCGGCCCTGGTCCGACCTCGGCCGCGGGGCGGCGGTCGCGGCGGTCATCGGCAGCAGCGGCATCGCCTTCTACCTGGCCATGCGCGGCCTCGGCTTCAACCTCACCGTGGTGCCCGAGGCGCTGCCCGAGGTGTGG
>NZ_LIRG01000817.1 GCF_001419695.1 Streptomyces prasinopilosus | reverse complement strand
GGGAGGGGAGGCGGGCCTCCCTCTCCCGTGCCGCGGCGTCCGGGGCGCGGTGGTCCTGCGCGCGAGGCGGCGGATCCGGCGCCCCCGGCGGACGCACGCGCAGCCCGTCCGGTGCATGACCTGGTCGAGCTGGTCCGCCGCGGTGGCCCTCGCCGTGTGCGCGGTGGTCCACTTCCCGCTGCGGGGCGACGGCTTCGCCCTGGTCCCGCACGCCCTCGCGGTCGGTCTGCCGGTGCTCTGCACGGCGCTGGCCCTGCTCCTGGTCGTACGCCCCGGCGTGCTCGTGCTGGCGGCGTCGGTCGCGCTGCCGTCCGCCCTGGCCGGGACCCACGCCTGCGGCGGCCCCTTCCCGTCCGACGTCCTGTCCCGGGCCGTCGGCCTCGCACTGGCTCCGCAGTGGCTCGCCGGCGCGGCGGCCGTCGCCGCCGCGCTCCTGGCGCTGACGGCGCTGGTCGTCCGGGTGGTGTCCCCGTTCCCCGGCAGGCACTGGGCGGTGTGGCCGGTGCCCGGCACACCCCGGGCGCCGGACTGACCGCCGTACGGCCCGGCAGGCGTGCCGCCCCGACGGCGGCCGGTCCTCACCCGTGCGGTCCTCACCTGTCCGGCGCGATCCGCCTGACAGGCCGCCCTACGGACCGGAGGACGTCGACCCCGTGTCGCCGGGGGGCGGGTCCCGGCGCTCCTCACCGGGGGGCGGCGGACGGCGCGCCCCGGGTCCGGACCTCAGGCGTTCGAACGTGCGGGTCAGCCGCCGCACCGGGGACGCGGCAGGCGTGCCGGGCGGCGGGGCCCCGGCGCCCGGGGTCCCGGCGGCCTCCCGGTACGCGGCCAGCGCCTCCCGGGCGCTCTCGGCGGCCTCCCGGTACAGGTCGCGGGAGGTGGTCATGGCCTCCAGCGCCTCGGCGTACAGGGAGACCAGCCGGCGTTCGCGGGCGAGTTCCTCCTCCAGGGTCAGCAGACGCCAGTCCTCCCGCAGCGCGGTCAGCGCCGTCCCGGCCCCGGCCGGCAGCGGACGCGGCAGGGCCGCGAACCGGGTCACCGCGTCGACCAGGCCGGCCGGCCGGGTGCCGTCCAGGAAGACCGCGCGCACCGAGAACTCCCCGGCGTCGTAACCGTCGGGGACCGGGCCACCGGGCAGGACCACCGCACCGCCGCGCGGCACCTCGACGCCGCAGTCGCGCAGCGCCCAGTTCACGACCCGCAGCTGGTGCGGCGCGGCCCGGTGCTCCACCACACGGTGCCGCAAGCCCGGCGGCAGCCAGTGCGCGAGCGGCACCCGACCGCGCTCGTCCGTGGTCATCGCCTCGTGGACGACGACATGGATGTTCCAGCCGTTCCCGCCGGTGTGCCGCGCGCAGTCGCGCATCAGCCGCCGTACGGCCTTGTCCTCCCCGGGGAGCGGACTGATCTCCCCCAGCCGCAGTCCTGTGGCCGCGTCGTGGTTCCACTCCGGGTCCGGCTCGTCCACGGGCCAGAACATGCCCGCGGGGGACGGCCACAGGAGGTCCCACGGCTGCTCCGCCTCGGCGACCAGGACCCAGGGCCGGCCTGCGCGGGTACCGGGCCCGACACTCAGCCGGGCGCGCACGGTCACCTGGCCGGCGACCCGGGCACGGGCCTGGAACACCAGGTCCGGCGCGTCGCGCCGCCGCCCGGGCCCCGCTTCCGGCGGCTCTCCGGGGAGTTCCAGGAAGGAGTCGATGTCCCCCCGGTCCTCCCGCCGGCGCAGGGTGCGCCGGAGTACGTCGTGTGCGGAGGTCCCGGAGTACCGGCCGGCGGTCAGCCAGACGGAGGGCGGGATCACGGGGCGGGTGGTGCGTGAGGCAGGCATGGGTCCAGGGGTGAACGGGGGCACGTGCTTCCCGCCATTGTCGCCGCCGCCGGACGGCGGGACCGCCGCGGGCCGGTCGCGGGACGGCGTTTCCCGCTCCCGCTACCCGTATGGCGGGACCCTCGTGTGCCACGTGTCACTCCCGCGAGGGGCGGCCCCGCGTCATGCGCCCGCGGAGGCACCGCGTACGGGGTGTGCGGAACGCACCCGTGGGGGAGGGACCGTCACCCGTGGGCACGAGGTGTTCGGTCACCGCGGCGGACCCGCGCGGGCAGGGCCGGTCCGCCCTCCGCGCAGGGGAGGGCCCCGCCCGCCCCACCGATCCGGGGACCCCTCCGGAGGTCGTGTCCGACCCCGAAAAGCGCCGACGCTACCAGCGTCGGCGGGCCCGTGTCGCATATTCCAAAGGAAAACACCAAAGCCCACACCTCGATCGAGTACACAGCGTAGCTTCGACGTCACGTTCGCGGTACGGCCGTGCGATGGAGGGGGATCCGGCGTGCCCGGAATCGATGAGAGCCTGCTGGAAGCCATGCGACTGCCCGGTGCGCGAGGAGCGCTGGTGGTCGACTGGATCAGCGGTCTCGCGCTCGGCGCGGTGGGCGAGGCGCCGGGCGACGACCCGGAGGCCACGGCGGCGGAGACCGCCGAACTCGCCCGCCTCGCCATGGAGAGCGGCACCCTCGCACCGGCCGGCGGCGCGGCCTCCGTCCCGTCCGGCGAGGAACCGCCCGTCCAGGACCTGATCCTCACCTCCGCCGACGCGTACCACCTGCTCCGGTTCGTGATCACGGCCTTCGACAGCACCGTCTTCCTGTACCTGTGGCTCGACCGCGGCGAGGGCAACCTGGCCCTGGCCCGCATCCGGCTGGCCGAGATGGCGGACCGGCTGGTGCTCGGATGACCACCGCGGCGGCCACCCACGGATCGGCGCCCGCCGTGCTCGGCAGCCTCGCGGCCGACCGCGCCACCGGAGCCCTCTCCACCGAGTCCGGGGTCTTCTACCTGGCGGCGGGACACGTGGTCCACGTCGAATCCGCGTACAGCCCCGACCTCGGTGACCTGCTCACCCGCAGCGGCGCGCTCCCCGCCGACGGCTGGTGGGAGGCGGTCGAGCAGGCCGGTGCCCGCCACCGCGTCGGCCGCCAGCTCGTGGACAGCGGCCGGCTCACCGCCGGCGCGCTGGAGCTGTGCCACCTGGGCGCGCTCTTCGACGCCGCGTACTTCGCGCTCGCCCAGGACACCGCCGCGCTCCGCTTCAGACCCGAGGCCGCCCACTGGTTCGGCACGGTCCGCCCCGTCCCGGTGGCCGGCGTGCTGCGCGAGTCGTGCCGCCGCCGTGACCTGCTGGACCGCATCTGGCCCGACCCCGCCGTCGACACCGCCCCGCTCACCCGCGTACCCGGTGCCGACCCGGCGGACCTGCCGCCCCGCCGCGGCCGGACCCTCGCCCGGGTCGGCACCGGGTACG
>NZ_LIRG01000816.1 GCF_001419695.1 Streptomyces prasinopilosus | reverse complement strand
ACGGGCCCACAGGGCGTCGTTGAACAGCTCGACCTCGATGGGACCGGTGTAGCCGGCCGCCTCCACGTACCCCTGCCACTCCCGCATGTCGATGCTCCCGTCGCCGAGCTGGCCGCGGCCGTTGAGGACGCCCTCGGGCAGCGGGGTGGTCCAGTCGGCGAGCTGGAAGGTGTGGATGCGGTCCTGGGCGCCGGCGCGGGCGATCTGCGCGGGCGCCGTGTCGTCCCACCAGACGTGGTACGTGTCGACGGTGACGCCGACCTGCCGGGCCGGGAACCGTTCGGCGAGGTCCAGGGCCTGGGCGAGGGTGGAGACCACGCAGCGGTCGGAGGCGAACATGGGGTGCAGCGGCTCGATGGCCAGGCGCACCCCGTGCTCCTCGGCGTACGGGCCCAGCTCCGCCAGGGCGTCCGCGATGCGTTCGCGGGCGCCGCGCAGGTCCTTGGAGCCGGCCGGGAGGCCGCCGGAGACCAGGACCAGGGTGTCGGTGCCCAGGGCGGCGGCCTCGTCGACGGCGCGGCGGTTGTCGGCCAGGGCGGCGGCCCGCTCCGCGGGGTCGACCGCGGTGAGGAAGCCGCCCCGGCACAGGGTGGCGACCGTCAGGCCGGCGTCCCGGACCAGTTTCGCCGCGGCCCCCACTCCGTAGGCCTGGACGGGTTCGCGCCACAGGCCGACGCCGGGGACGCCCAGGTCGCGGCAGGCGTCCACGAGTTCCGGCAGCGACAGCTGCCTGACCGTCATCTGGTTGATGCTGAAACGCGCGAGGCCGTCGGCGGGCCCGGTCACGGGATCGGTCGCGGAGCCGGCCACCGGCTCGGTCACGGCGTCGGTCACGGCGTCACTCCGTACAGGTGCAGCAGGGTCCGCATGCGGTCCTCGGCGAGCTTGGGGTCGGGGAACAGGCCGAGGCCGTCGGCGAGTTCGTAGGCGCGGGCGAGGTGCGGCAGGGAGCGGGCGGACTGCAGGCCGCCGACCATGGCGAAGTGGTCCTGGTGGCCGGCCAGCCAGGCCAGGAAGACCACGCCCGTCTTGTAGAAGCGGGTGGGCGCCCGGAAGAGGTGCCGGGACAGTTCGACGGTGGGGTCGAGGAGGGCGCGGAAGCCGTCCGTGTCGCCCGTGTCGAGCATGCGCACCGCCTGGGCGGCCAGCGGGCCGAGCGGGTCGAAGATGCCGAGCAGGGCGTGGCTGAAGCCCTGCTCGTCGCCCGCGATCAGCTCGGGGTAGTGGAAGTCGTCGCCGGTGTAGCAGCGCACCCCCTGCGGCAGGCGGCGGCGCAGGGCCACCTCGCGCCCGGCGTCGAGCAGCGAGACCTTGATGCCGTCGACCTTGTCGGGGTGGGCGGCGATGACCTCCAGGAAGGTGTCGGTGGCCGCGTCCAGGTCGGACGAGCCCCAGTAGCCCTCCAGCGCCGGGTCGAACATGGGGCCGAGCCAGTGCAGGACCACGGGTTCGGCGGACTGGCGGAGGAGGTGGCCGTAGACCTCCAGGTAGTCGTCCGGGCTCTTCGCCGCCGAGGCCAGGGCGCGGGAGGCCATCAGGATGGCCTGGGCACCCGACTCCTCGACGAGCGCGAGCTGTTCCTCGTAGGCGGCCCGCACCTCGTCGAGCGTGCCGGAGGCGATCTGGTCGGTGCCGACGCCGCAGGCGATGCGCCCGCCGACCGCCTTCGCCTCGGCGGCGGAGCGGCGGATCAGCTCGGCGGCGCCCGCCCAGTCCAGGCCCATGCCGCGCTGGGCGGTGTCCATCGCCTCGGCGACGCCGAGCCCGTGCGACCACAGGTGGCGGCGGAAGGCGAGGGTGGCGTCCCAGTCGACGGCGGCGGGCGAGTCGGGGGTGGTGTCGGCGTACGGGTCGGCGACGACGTGCGCCGCGGAGAAGACCGTGCGGGAGGTGAAGGGGGCCCCGGTGGTGAGGGCGAGGGGCTCGGTGCGGGGCTCGTACGTCCGCAGCCGGCCGTGCGCGTCGGGCAGTTCGATGGTCACAGCGCGATCTCCGGCACGTCGAGGCGGCGGCCCTCGGCCGAGGACCTCAGGCCCAGTTCGGCGAGCTGGACGCCGCGGGCGCCGGCCAGCAGGTCCCAGTGGTAGGGGGCGTCGGCGTAGACGTGCTTGAGGAACAGCTCCCACTGGGCCTTGAAGCCGTTGTCGAACGTGCCGTTGTCGGGGACCTCCTGCCACTGGTCGCGGAAGACCTCGGTGGCGGGGATGTCCGGGTTCCAGACGGGCTTGGGGGTGGCGGAGCGGTGCTGGACGCGGCAGTCGCGCAGGCCCGCGACGGCCGACCCCTCGGTGCCGTCCACCTGGAACTCGACGAGTTCGTCGCGGTGGACCCGGACCGCCCAGGAGGAGTTGATCTGGGCGATCGCGCCGCCCTCCAGTTCGAAGACGCCGTAGGCGGCGTCGTCGGCGGTGGCGTCGTAGGGCTTGCCGTTCTCGTCCCAGCGCTGCGGGACGTGGGTGGCGGTCAGGGCCTGGACGGAGCGCACCCGGCCGAACAGCTCGTGCAGCACGTACTCCCAGTGCGGGAACATGTCGACGACGATGCCGCCGCCGTCCTCGGCGCGGTAGTTCCAGGAGGGGCGCTGCGCTTCCTGCCAGTCGCCCTCGAAGACCCAGTAGCCGAACTCGCCGCGCACCGACAGGATCCGGCCGAAGAAGCCGCCGTCGATGAGCCGCTTCAGCTTGAGCAGGCCCGGCAGGAACAGCTTGTCCTGCACCACGCCGTGCTTGATCCCGGCGGCGTTCGCGAGCCGGGCCAGTTCCAGGGCGCCGTCGAGGCCGGTGGCGGTCGGCTTCTCGGTGTAGACGTGCTTGCCGGCCGCGATCGCCCGGGTGAGGGCCTCCTCGCGGGCGGAGGTGACCTGGGCGTCGAAGTAGACGTCGACGCTCTCGTCGGCGAGCACGGCGTCCAGGTCGGTGGAGACGTGCTCCAGGCCGTGCCGGTCGGCCAGCGCGCGCAGCGCGTGCTCGCGGCGGCCGACCAGGACCGGCTCCGGCCACAGCACGGTGCCGTCACCGAGGTCGAGGCCGCCCTGCTCGCGCAGGGCCAGGATGGAGCGGACGAGGTGCTGCCGGTAGCCCATCCGCCCCGTCACACCGTTCATGGCGATACGCACCGTCTTGCGTGTCACGTCGTTCCCTTCGTACGCGGTCCCCGCGCGCCGCACACGCCCCGCCCGTCACGCGCCGGCCGGCGATCGGCGGCCGGCGGTCCGAGGACTGGTGAACGTCACAGCAAGCGCTTTCTACACCTCTAGAAGCTAGCCCCTCGACGGCGCCCGGGACAAGACCGCGGGGAACCCGACTTGTTCGAGGGGGCGAACAAGTGGGCGCGGGGCCATAGGGTCAGGTCGGGGGCGGGACATCGGGTCCGCACCCGGAACGCGCCCGGACACGCCCGGACACGGCGGCCGGCGCCGAGACGACGAGACGCGCGACCGGAGGACTAGAGATGACGGTGACCCTGGCGGACGTGGCGGCCCGCGCGCAGGTCTCCCCCGCGACGGTGTCGCGCGTGCTGAACGGGAACTACCCCGTGGCCGCTTCCACCCGCGAGCGGGTGCTGAGGGCGGTGGACGAACTCGACTACGTGCTCAACGGCCCCGCCAGCTCCCTGGCCGCCGCCACCTCCGACCTGGTGGGCATCCTGGTGAACGACATCGCCGACCCGTTCTTCGGGATCATGGCGAGCGCGATCCAGTCCGAGATCGGGGGACCGGGCGGGCGGGCCGGCGGGGAGAGGCTCGCCGTGGTGTGCAACACGGGCGGCTCCCCGGAACGCGAACTGACCTACCTCACGCTGCTCCAGCGGCAGCGGGCCGCGGCGGTGGTGCTGACCGGCGGCGCCATCGAGGACGCCCCGCACCGGGCGGCGATGGACGCGAAGCTGCGCAAGCTGACGGACGCCGGGACCCGGGTGGTGCTGTGCGGCCGGCCGCCGGCGCCGGGCACCGGGGCGATCGCGCTGACCTTCGACAACCGCGGCGGCGGCCGGGAACTCACCGAGCACCTGATCGGGCTCGGCCACCGCCGCCTCGGCTACGTCGCGGGCCCGCAGGAGCGCACCACCACCCGCCACCGCCTCGAGGGGCACCGGGCCGCGCTGGCCGCGCACGGCATCGAGGAGGACCCCCGCTGGACCGTCCACGGCCGCTACGACCGCCGTTCCGGCTACGAGGCCGCGCTCGAACTCCTGCGCAGGGACCCCGCGCTGACCGCCGTGGTCGCCGCGAACGACTCCGTCGCGCTGGGCGCGTGCGCGGCACTGCGGGACTCCGGCCGGAAGATCCCCGACGACGTGTCGGTCGCCGGTTTCGACGACCTCCCGTTCAGCATCGACGCGGTGCCCGCCCTGACGACGGTGCGGCTGCCGCTCGCCGAGGCGGGGGCGCGGGCCGGCCGCATCGCGATGGGCCGCGAGGAACCGCCGCCCGGGGGGATCGCCTCCGCACGGGGCGAGTTGATGGTGCGGGGGTCCTCGGGGGCGCCGCGGGCGTGAGCGGGACGGCCGGGGCCCGTTCCGTTCGGGCGGGCGGTCGGGGAGCGGGAGGCCGGTCCGGGGAGGTGGAGCAGGCGGGGCTC
>NZ_LIRG01000815.1 GCF_001419695.1 Streptomyces prasinopilosus | reverse complement strand
CCGGTACACGGCCCCGGCCCCCGGGGCCCCCGGGCCACGGGGCGCCGACGGCGGCGGACGCGCACAGCGCCGCCGCCGTCGTCATGTCCAGGGGGAGCACGGCCGCCCGGCGCCGGGTGTCGTACCGCGGCCGCGGCCGGACGGCTCCGCCGCCCGGCAGCACGCCGGGCCGGGCCGGGCCGGGCGCCGGGAGGCCGACGGCCGTCATCCGCGGCGCACCGAGAACGCCGTCGTCCCCCCGGTACGGCCGGGCGCTGCCGGCGGTGAGCGGTTCCGCTCCCGCCGGTGACGAGACGGCGACCGCACCGCCCACGGCCCCACCGCATCCGCGCCTCACCACGCCGCACCGCACCGGGTTCGTCCCGGTTGTGCCCGGCGTCCGTCAGGCCGGGCGGACCACGCTGTGGATCGACGACTCGCCGTCGTAGAAGATCGACTCCTCGCGGACGTAGGTGCCGGGCTTCGGCGCGTGGATCATCATGCCGTTGCCGACGTAGACGCCCACGTGGGTGATGTCGTCGTAGAAGAAGACGAGGTCACCGGGCCGGGCCTGGGACACCGCGACCGCGGTGCCGGCCCCGACCTGGTCGTAGGTGGTGCGGGGGAGGGAGACGCCGGCGGCCTTCCACGCGGCCTGGGTCAGTCCCGAGCAGTCGTAGGAACCGGGACCGGTGGCGCCCCAGACGTAGGGCTTGCCGATCTGCGCGCGGGCGAAGGCGAGGGCCTTCTCGGCCTTGGCCGTGTACGAGGAGTCCGTCGAGGCCGGCGGCGCGGCCGACGTGGAGCCGGAGGAGCCGGTGGACCCGGAGGAGCCGGGGGACTCGGAAGTGCCGGAGGAGCCGCTCTCCGCCGGCCGCTGCCGGGCCTCCTCCTCGGCCTCCCGCTGCTCCGCCTGCTGCCGGGCGAGCTCGGCCGCCTCGCGGGCGGCCTCCTCCCGCTTCCTCTCCTCGGCCGCCGCGAGCCGTGCCTTCTCCTCGGCGGTCAGCTTCGACAGCAGCTCGCGCGCGGTGCCGAGTTTCCTCTGGACCGTGGCCTTGGCGGTCTTCAGGTCGTCCTGCGCGTCGGCGAGCGTCACGAGGCTCTCGGCGGCCTCCTTGCGCTTCTCCATCGTCTCGGACTGCCGGGTGACGTAGTCGTCGACCGCCGCCTTCTGGCGGCCGGTCATCCGGTCCATCAGCTGGTTCCGGTCGAAGAAGTCCTGCGGGGAGTCCGCGAGCAGGAAGGTCGCCGTGTCGGGGACTCCGGCACCGGTCCGGTACTGGGCGGCGGCGAAGGAACCCAGTTCCTCCCGTGCCTCGTTGAGCGTCTGGGTGCGCTTGGCCACGTCGTCAAGGAGGGTGTCGACGCGCTTGCGCTGCTGGGTGGTCCTCTCCTTGGCCGCGTTGTACTTCTCGGTCGCCGACTCCGCCTGGCGGTACAGGTCGTCGACCTTCTTCTCCACCTCCTCCAGGCTCGGCCGGCCGTCGTCCGAGGGCGCCGCGTCGGCCGTCTGGGAGAGGAGGGCGACGGAGGTCAGGGCCGCCGTGGCGAGAGCGGGGGTCCGTATGCCGGCCACGCGTGCACCCGGGGTGCGCGACTTGCGGTGCGACGCCAAGGGAGGCGACTCCTTCCAACGTTCCGCCGCGGGGAGCGGCAGGGGCTCCCCGCGGCGGAACGTT
>NZ_LIRG01000814.1 GCF_001419695.1 Streptomyces prasinopilosus | reverse complement strand
TCGCCGAGGAGGAACCCGACCTCGGCGATGCGGAACATCAGGGCGTGGACCCCGCTGTTGGCGGTGCCGAAGGGGAGCTCGCCGGTGGCGGCGTAGGCGAGCACGGAGCCGAGGCAGAAGACGTCGCAGGCGGGGGTGATGCGGTCGCCGCGCACCTGCTCGGGCGCCATGAACCCGGGCGAGCCGACCAGCGCCCCGGTGCGGGTGAGGCCGCCGTCGGTCACGGTCTCCATGGCCCGCGCGATCCCGAAGTCGATGACGCGCGGTCCGTCGATGGTGACGAGCACGTTGGACGGTTTGAGGTCGCGGTGCACGATGCCGGCGGCGTGGATGTCCTTCAGCGCGTGGGCGAGGCCGGCGGCGAGGATGCGCACCGACCGCTCGGGCAGGGCGCCGTGGTCGTGCCCGACGACCTGCTGGAGGCTGGGCCCGGCGACGTATCCGGTGGCGACCCAGGGCACCGGGGCCTCGGTGTCCGCGTCCAGGACCGGCGCGGTCCAGTCGCCGCCGACCCGCCGGGCGTTCTCCACCTCCTGGCGGAAGCGGGCCCGGAACTCCTCCTGCTGGGCCAGTTCCTCGCGCACCAGCTTGACGGCGACGGTGCGCCCCCGGTCGGAGCGGGCGAGGTGGACCTCCCCCATGCCGCCGGCCCCGAGCCGCGCGAGCAGCCGGTACGCGCCGATCCTGCCGGGGTGCCCGGCACCCCGCTCCCCCGCCGGGCCCCCCGGTCCGTGCTGGTCCATCGTTGCGCCGCCTTCCCCCCGCCGTGAGCAACAGCCCGAGGATAAGCCGGGCGGGGTCCGGGGCGAGCCGGGTGTCGTCTACGGTTCCGTAACAGGATGACCGAGGTCGTCGAGCACCGCGCACAGGCGTTCCAGCGTCCGGACCGCCTGTGCGAGTTCGGCTTCGCCGAACGCCTCCGCGAGCCGTCGTGCGAAGGCCTCGTGGCCGGGGCCGATCGCCGCGACGGCCGCGCGCCCCCGCCCGGTGGCGGCGAGGAGCTTGGCGCGGCGGTGCGCCGGGTTGGGCCGGTACTCGGCGAGACCGTGCTCGACCAGCAGGTCGGCGATGCGCTGCACGCTCTGCCGGGTGATGCCCATGACGCGGGCGATGCCGGAGACCGGCAGGGGTTCCCGCGTGACCGCGCCGAGCACCTGCCAGCGGGCGGCGGTGAGTCCGGCGGGCCGGGCGAGTTCCTCGGCGACCGCGAGGAACTCGCCGTTCAGCCGGAAGGCGCCGAGCGCGGCACGGCTGAGCAGCTCCTGCTGTGCGCGGCTCACCGGCCCAGCGCCTCCTCGAGTTCCGCGTACGCCCGGGGGTCGGAGTCGTGGAAGAGCCGGTACCAGGCGTCGATCGCCGGTTCACCGTAGGCGCCGAGCAGCCGGAAGACCTCGCGGGCGAAGGCGACGGGCTCGGTGGGTCCGGCGGTGACGAGTCCGCCGTCGGTGACGGCGTCGGCCTCGGCGTACCGCGCGCCGCCGGCGTAACCGGTCGCGGCCAGGTAGGAGGGGGCGGCGCCGGTGTGCGCCCGCTCGTCGAGCAGGCCCTCGCGGGCGAGTCCGGCGGTGGCGCCGCAGATGGCGGCGACGGGCACTCCGGCGTCGAGGAAGGCGCGGGCCGTGCGGGCGAAGGGGGCGAGGTCGTCGCCCTCGTCCCAGAGACGGGCGCCGGTGAGGATCAGCAGTGCGCTGTCCTCGGGCCGCAGCGCGTCGAGGGCGAGGTCGGGCAGCACCCGCAGTCCGCCGGTGCTGGTGACGGGCTCCCCGGTGGGGGCGACGGTACGGACCTCGTACCCGGCGAGGGCGAGGTGCGCGGTGGTGTGACCGGTCTCCCAGTCGGCGTAGGTGTCGTAGACGGCGAGGTGGACGGGCTTGCGGGGCATGGCCGCTCCTTGGGTGCGCCGGTGGGTGCGGGGGGACGCCGGTGGACGGGGTCGCCGCGGTGGAGGCCGGGCGGGCCGGCCGTGAGGGCCGGCCGACCCTCATGACAGCATGCTGCCTAATCTGCAGCATGCTGTCAAAGGGGGAGGGTCACGACTTACGCTCGCCCGTATGACTGCACAGCCGAACCCCGAGACCGGGGCCGCCGTGAAGGCCGCCGACCGCGCCCACGTCTTCCACTCCTGGTCCGCGCAGGAGCTGATCGACCCGCTCGCCGTCGCCGGGGCCAAGGGGTCGTACTTCTGGGACTACGAAGGCCGGCGCTACCTCGACTTCACCAGCGGGCTCGTCTTCACCAACATCGGCCACCAGCACCCCAAGGTCGTCGCCGCGATCCAGGAGCAGGCCGGCCGGATGGCGACGTTCGCGCCCGCGTTCGCCGTCGAGGCGCGCTCGGAGGCGGCCCGGCTGATCGCCGAACGGACGCCGGGCGACCTGGACAAGGTCTTCTTCACCAACGGGGGCGCGGACGCCGTCGAGCACGCCGTCCGGATGGCGCGGCTGCACACCGGACGGCCCAAGGTGCTCTCCGCGTACCGCTCGTACCACGGCGGCACCCAGCAGACCATCAACCTCACCGGCGACCCGCGCCGCTGGGCCTCCGACAGCGGCACGGCCGGGGTCGTGCACTTCTGGGCGCCCTTCCTGTACCGCTCCCGCTTCTACGCGCAGACCCAGGAGCAGGAGTGCGCGCGGGCGCTGGAGCACCTGGAGACGACGATCGCCTTCGAGGGGCCGGCGACGATCGCGGCGATCGTCCTGGAGACCGTCCCGGGGACGGCGGGCGTCATGCCGCCGCCGCCCGGCTACCTCGCCGGGGTGCGGGAGCTGTGCGACAAGCACGGGATCGTCTTCGTCCTGGACGAGGTGATGGCCGGGTTCGGCCGGACCGGCACCTGGTTCGCGGCGGACCTGTACGACGTCGTGCCGGACCTGATGACCTTCGCGAAGGGCGTCAACTCCGGCTACGTGCCGCTCGGCGGCGTCGCCATCTCCGGCGCGATCGCCGAGACGTTCGCCAGGCGGCCCTACCCGGGCGGGCTCACCTACTCCGGGCACCCGCTGGCCTGCGCCGCGGCCGTCGCGACGATCAACGTCATGGCCGAGGAGGGCATCGTCGAGAACGCGGCGCGGCTGGGCGAGTCCGTCGTCGGCCCGGCACTGCGCGGGCTGGCCGAACGGCACCCCAGCGTGGGCGAGGTCCGCGGGGTCGGCATGTTCTGGGCGCTGGAACTGGTGCGGAACCGGGAGACCCGGGAACCGCTGATCCCCTACGACGCGACCGGGGAGGCGGCCGCCCCCATGGCCGCCTTCGCCGCCGCCGCGAAGGCGGAGGGACTGTGGCCCTTCGTGAACATGAACCGCACCCACGTCGTCCCGCCGTGCACGGTGAGCGAGGCCGAGCTGAAGGAGGGGCTGGCCGCGCTGGACTCGGCGCTGTCGGTGGCGGACGGGTTCACGGACCGTCCGTGAGGAGGTGACCCGGTCACTCGAACAAACGAAGGTCATTCGAACGCGTAAGGTGGCGTGACCGTGGACGGACACGTGCGCCGGAACGCGTGCGGCCGACGGGTGCGCCGGACGCGCACGGCCCGCGCGGCGCCCCGCGCGGCACGGTCACGCCACTCGGACACGACCAGGGAGACGCCGACCATGCCCGGCATCAGCGGCAACGGCGCGGTGACGCGCAGCACGCTGCGGCAGCAGATCGCCGACGCACTGCGCGACGAGGTACTGGCCGGGCGCATGGAACCGGGGCGGGAGTTCACCGTCAAGGAGATCGCCGACCAGTACGGGGTCTCCGCGACCCCCGTGCGGGAGGCGCTGGTCGACCTGGCGGCGCAGGGGCTGCTCGACGCCGACCAGCACCGGGGGTTCCGGGTGCACGAGTACTCCGTCGACGACTTCCGCGGCATGATCGAGGCCCGCACGCTGGTGATCGACGGGATGTTCCGCGCCCTGGCCGACGCCCACGGCCGCCTGGCGGGCCTGCGGCCCGAGGAACCACGGGTCGCCGCCGCGCTCGCCGGGGTCCGGCGGCGCGGGGAGGAGGCCCAGCGGTCGGCCCTCGCCGGCGAACTCACCGTGCTGATCGGCTACGACCTGCGCTTCTGGCGCGAACTCATCACCCTGTTCGGCAACCCCCACCTCACCGCCTTCCTGCACCGGATCCGCGTCCAGACCTGGGTCTGCGTGGTCCAGCAACTGCGGCGCCTGCCCGATCTGCGGGGGGAGCTGTGGGCCGAACACACCGACCTGGTCGACGCGCTGGTGCGCCGTGACACCGATGCCGCCCGCGCGGTCGTCGCGTCGTACAACGCCCACTCCCTGGCCCTCGTCGAACGGCTCCCCGCCGGCTGAACGGTCCGGGCGGGGCACAGGGGGAGCCCGGGGGCCGGGCACCGCGTCGTCTGTGTTCGTATGGGTAGAGGACCTGCACGGGGGGAGCCGCCCCCGTGCCCCGTCGGTACCCTTCCCTGACCGCCGTGCCGGATGCACCGGACGTACCGGAGCCGGTGGACGCGCTATTGCGAGGAGCCCCCTTTGGCCTGTGACCTGTGGCTGGTACCGCTCGTCGACGTGTTGTGCCACACCCCCGACAATCCGTTCGCCGAGGAACTCGCGCAGTACAACGAGGTACTGGCCGAGGCGGGGCTGCCGCCGGTGCCGGTGTACCAGTACATGCCGGGCCTGTCCGGCGAGGTCGCCCCGGTCGCGGGCTTCGACTACGACGCGCTGCACTTCCTGCGGCGCGCCTACCTCCTCCAGGTGTGCGGGCTGCCGGTCACCCCCGTGGGCGAGCTGGGCGGCGACTACGAGCAGCTGCTGGAGATGTTCGAGTCGACGGCCCAGCAGTCGCACCTGGTCTGGCACTACGACCACGCCGGGGCCTACGTGCCCGTGGACTTCCCGCACCCGCTCTCCAGCGACGGACTCCTCGCGG
>NZ_LIRG01000813.1 GCF_001419695.1 Streptomyces prasinopilosus | reverse complement strand
TACGGGGTGCCGTACGGCGCACCGGGGTCACGCGCGGGCGGTGGGGCCGGTGCCCGGCCGGTGGGCGGCCCGGTGGGCGAGGGCCAGGGAGACGCCGATCCTCAGCGGTGGCGGGACGAGGGCCGTCAGGAGGCGCACCAGGCGCGCGAAGCGCCGCAGGGCGCGTTCCTGCCGTCCGCTCCAGCTCAGGTGCAGCCGTTCCCGCAGCTCGGGGGGCAGGGTGCCGACGGTGACCAGCAGGGCGTAGTGTGCGGCGACCCGGGCGAACGGCCGCCAGAGCGGGCCGGGGAGCCGGCGGAACGGCTTGGCGGGGCGGGCGAGTTCGTCCAGGACGTCCTGGACCGACCGGTTGTGTTCCAGGTGCCGGGACACCATCTCGTCGTAGTACTCGACGAAGGACGGCCAGTCCGGCGGCAGGTGGTGGTCCTTCAGGCCCCACACGCGGCCGACGTCCCGCATGCCGCGGTAGTACTCCTCCAGTTCCTCCTCCGGGATGCCCCTGCCGAACAGGCGCTGGGCGTCCACGGGGCCCTTGACGAGGGTGGCGTGGACCCAGTGGTAGGCCTCGGGGTTCAGTGCGTGGTAGCGGCGGCCCGCCGGGTCGGTGCCCTTCATCGGCGCGTGCACCCGTACGAGGCGGCGCGCCTCGGCGGTGGCGGCCTCCTGTCCTCCGTAGATCACCGTGGTGAGCGAGAGGAGCGTACGGATCAGGCGGGGCCAGGGTTCGGCGCGGAAGGTGCTGTGGTCCGCGACGCCGGCCCCGACCACCGGGTGCGACACCTGCAGCAACAGCAGCTGGGGTGCCATCAGCGTGGAGCGGACGTCACCGAAGTAGCGCCAGACCGCTTCCCCCCGGCGCGGCGCCCGAACGCGTGACGTCACGTCGGTTTCCCTGGCCGGCGACGGAGTCGGCGCGCCGGACGTGTGCGGTGTGCCGCTCATGAGGCCTCCGATCCTCCGTCGTGTCCGGAGTATTGACGTGCCCGGTGAAACAAGTCAATAGTTTTTGTATCTTCGACTCTCTCACGGTCCGACCGGCACGTCATCCCGCACCGTCACTCCTCTGTGAAGGAACTCCCATGAGGGACAGAGAGGCACGTACCGGCGACCTCCCCACCGGTGAAGGCCGCGCCCGCCGTAAGCGCGGCGCCGTCGTGGTCGCCCCCCGCGCCCCGGCCGCGGGTGCCGCGGGCACCGCCCTCGCCCGGGGCGCGGTCGCCGCCTCCTTCGCGGTGTCCGGCCCCGCGTTCGAGGTGCCCGCCGAGGAGGTCACCGCGAACGGTCCGTCCCCGTCCCCGTCCGCCGCCGGCTCCGGCGGCGGAGGGGCCACCGGCGTCCGGGCGGGCCGCGACGCCTCCACCCCGTCCCGATAAGGAGGCACCCCGATGGGCCGTTACACCCGGCTCCGCCGGATCCGGAAGATGGACCCGCAGCAGGACCACGAGGAGATCTTCGCCCTGCTCACCCGGTACGAGTTCCCCTGGGACTACCTCCAGGGCGTCTCCGTCGCGTTCCTGCGCGACTACGGCGTCCCCCGCATCTCCCGGCTGCTGGACCGCACGCAGGAGTTCGAGCGCGCGGGGCAGAAACGCTACGACGACACGGTCCTGATCGCCTACGAGATGGTCCGCGACGGCCTGGACTCGCCGCACGGGCGGGCCACCGCACGTCACCTCAACCGCATCCACGGCCGCTACCGCATACCGAACGAGGACTACCTGTACGTGCTGGCCACCACCGTGGTCGGCCCGAAACGGTGGATCGACCGCTACGGCTGGCGCCCGCTGTCCTGGCAGGAGACCGAGAGCCTGGCCCTGGTCGGGCGGCGGATGGGCGACATGATGGGCATCTCCGGCGTGCCCGCCGACTACGCCGGTTTCGAGCACCTCCTCGACTCCTACGAGAAGGAGATGTTCGCGTACGACCCCGCCAACCGGCGGGTGGCCGCGGCCACCCTGCGGGTCATGACCGACCGGTACCCCCGGCCGCTGCGTCCCCTGGTCTCCCGCTTCCTGACGGCGGTCCTGGACGAGCCGCTGCTGACCGCGCTCGGCTTCGCCCCGCAGCCCCGGTGGCTGCGCGCCGCCGCCCACCGCGCCCTGCGCGCCCGGGCCGCGGTGGTGCGCCTGCTTCCGCCCCGGCCCGGATGGTGGGGGTTCCGGCACAGGCCGCGCAGTTACCCGTTCGGCTGGACACTGGACGACCTCGGCCCGCACTGGGCGCACGGCAGGCCGCTGGAGCCGCTCGCCGACGAGACCTCACCGCTGGAGAACCGATGACCGACACCGGCACCCACCGAAGGACGCCGCCGGCGACGTTCACGTCCCGGGACCCGGCCACCGGCCGGCCGCTCGCCGAGCACCCGGTCCACGGGCCGCAGGACGTCGCGCGGGCGGTGGAGCGGGGCCGGGCGGCCGGCGCTCGCTGGGCGGCGCTCCCGGCCGCCCGCCGGCGCGCCCACCTGCTGAGCTGGAAGCGGCTGCTGGCATCGGAGCTGGACGCGGTGGCGGCGTCCGTCGCGGCGGAGACGGGCAAGCCGCTGCGGGACGCGGAGCTGGAACTGGTGCTGACCCTGGAGCACCTGTCCTGGGCGGCGCGCAACGCCGGCCGCGTGCTGCGCGGGCGCCGGGTCCGCACCGGGCTGCCCGCGGCGAACCAGTCGGCCTCCGTCGTCCACCGGCCGCTCGGCGTGGTCGGGGTGATCGGCCCCTGGAACTACCCCGTCTACACGCCGATGGGTTCGATCGGCTACGCCCTGGCGGCGGGCAACGCCGTGGTCTTCAAGCCGTCCGAGTACACCCCGGGCACCGGTGTGCTGCTCGCCCGGCTCTTCGAGACGGCCGTGCCCGGCTTCACGGGTCTGTTCACCGTCGTGACGGGTGCCGCCGGGACCGGCGCGGCGCTGGCCGCCTCCGGGGTCGACAAGCTCGCCTTCACCGGCTCGCCGGGGACCGCGCGCAAGGTGATGGAGGTGTGCGCCCGGTCGCTGACGCCGTTCCTGGCCGAATGCGGGGGCAAGGACGCCGTCCTCGTCACCGCGGACGCGGACCTCGACGCCGCCGCGGACGCCATCGTGTGGGGCGCGCTGGGCAACGCGGGCCAGACCTGCGCGGGCGTGGAGCGCGTCTACGCGGTCCGCGCGGTGCACGCCCGGCTGTGCGACCGGGTCGTGGAGCGGGCCCGCGCGCTGCGGCCCGGCACGGGCCCGGACGCCGCCTACGGCCCGCTGACGATGCCGGGCCAGGGCGACGTGGTGCGCCGGCACGTGGAGGCCGCGCTGACGGCGGGCGCGGGCGCGCCGCTCGGCGGCACGGACGCACGGCACGGGGGCGCGGACGCGCCGGGGGCCGCGGATCCGGCGGGCGGGCCGTTCGTGGCACCGGTGGTCCTGGTCGACGTGCCGGAGGACTGTCCCGCGATGACCGAGGAGACGTTCGGGCCGACCGTCTCGATCAACGCCGTGGCGGACGTCGACGAGGCGGTGCGCCGCGCCAACGCGTCCCGTTACGCGCTGGGCGCGGCGGTGTTCTGCGGCAGCCGTCGCCAGGGCGCCGCGATCGCGTCCCGGTTGCGCGCGGGGGCGGTGTCGGTGAACTCGGTGCTCGGCTTCGCCGCCGTTCCGGCCCTGCCGTTCGGCGGGTCGGGCGACTCCGGTTTCGGCCGCGTCCACGGTGCGGAGGGACTGCGGGCGTTCACCGCGCCGCAGTCGGTCACGGTCCGGCGCTTCGCGCCGCCGGTCGACCTGACGTCCTTCGCCACCCCGGCCGCCGCGAAGGCCCGTGCCGTCGCGCTCACGCGGTGGCTGCACACCAGGCGCTGAGGGCCGGCCGGCCGGGCCCGCCGCGGAGCGCGGCGCGGGTCCGGCGGTCCCCGTCAGACGTCGAGCAGCGGTGCGAGGTAGCGCCGGGCGAAGGCGCGGGCCTGCTCCTCGTCGTCCAGTTCGATGCAGCCGGCCGGGTTGAGGAGGAAGGAGACGGCGACCCGCACCATCAGCTCCGCCACCGGCCGCGGGTCGGAGTCCGAGCGGCCCTCGGTGTGCCGGGCCCGCCGCAGATGGGACGTCAGGTAATCGGTGGTGACGACGAGGGCGGGGCCGCCCTGGACGGTCAGGTAGGGCAGGACCACCTCGGGTTCGAGCCGCAGCAGCCCGCCGAAGAGCGGGTGGGCCCTGGTGTGGCGCAGGGCGACCACGAAACCCTCGACGATCCTGTCCTGCACGGTCGGCAACGCGGCGACCGTGTCGTCCAGTTCCCTGAAGAAGCGGCTGACCTCGCGCAGCAGGCACGCCTCGACCAGTCCGTCCTTGTTCCGGAAGCGCCGGTACACCGTCACCCGCGAGACCCCGGCCCGTTTGGCGACGTCGTCCACCGAGGAGCGGCGCAGGCCGAAGGTCGTGAACTGCTCCAGGGCGGCGTCGAGGATCCGCCGCGCCAGCCTCTCCTCCGTCTCCGGCCGTGCGAGGGCACGGGCGAGCAGGGAGTCGTTCGCAGAAGTCTTCATGGTGTCCTTCACGGTACCGGCCACCTCCGTGAGAAACATTGAAACATATCACGTACAGATGTATCCCACTGCTGTGTTCCCCCCTATGTTCGGAGGCCCCTATGGCAAGTCGTCTCACCGTGCAGCAGGCGGACTTCGCCGCCGCCGTCCAGGACTTCGCCCGGCGCGAGTGCGGGTCGCGGGAGCAGCGTGCCGCCCTGACGCAGAACGGCCGGGAGCCGCACAACCCCAAGATCTACGGCATGCTCGCCGAACTCGGCTGGCTCGGGGTCTGCCTGCCCGAGGAGTACGGCGGGGCGGGCGGCGGCATCGGCGACGCCTGCGTGTTCCTCGAGGAGACCTCCTACGGGATGGTGCCCGCGGGGGGTTTCATCACCACCGTCATCACCGCCAAGACCTACGAGCGGTTCGGTTCCGAGCGGCAGCGGCGGGAGGTGCTCGGCGACGCGGCGCGCGGTGCCGTCCTCGCCGTCGCGATGTCGGAGCCCGGCGCCGGTTCCGACGTGGGGGCCCTGCGCTGCCGTGCCGAACGCCGGCCGGACGGCGGGTGGCTGATCGAGGGCCAGAAGACCTGGATCTCCAACGCCCACCTCGCCGACAGCATCCTGCTGGTGGCCCGGACGGGCCGCGACAAGCACAAGGGGCTCACCATGTTCCACGTGCCGGCGAGCACGCCGGGCATCGAGATCCGCGGCATCGAGACCATGGGCGGCAGGGAGGTCAACGACGTCTTCCTCACCGGTGTGCGGCTGCCCGCCGACGCGGTGGTCGGGGAGGTCGGCGGGGGCTGGGAGCAGTTGATGTCCGGGCTGAACCACGAACGGCTGTTCCTGGCCGCCAACATGCTGGGCCTGGCGCGCAGGGCCTTCGACGACGCGGTCGCCCACATCGGCGAGCGCGAGCAGTTCGGCCGGGCCGTCGGGAGCTTCCAGGCGCTGCGGCACCGCGTCGCCGATCTCGCCACGGAGATCGAGTGCACGCGGCTGCTGGTGCGCGAGGTGGCCGCGGACTGCGACGCCGAGCCCGGCCGGCTCTTCCCCCGGGAGGCCTCGATGGCGAAGCTCAAGGCCACCGAGACGGCCAAGCGGGTCGCCCTGGAGTGCATGCAGATGATGGGCGGCTACGGCTACGCCACCGAGTACGGGATGGAGCGCCATCTGCGGTCCGCGGTGGTCTCCACCGTCTACGGCGGCACCAGCGAGATCCAGCGCGACATCATCGGCAGGAGCTACGGGCTGTAGGGGCCGCCTCCGGCCGCGCACCTCGACGGCCGC
>NZ_LIRG01000812.1 GCF_001419695.1 Streptomyces prasinopilosus | reverse complement strand
ACGGGGCGTGCGGGCGGCCGGGTCAGACCGCGGTCGGGGCCTGGGGCCGCCCGCCGGGCGCCTTCCCGGCCGGGCGCTCCGTGTCCGGCTCCCGGGGAGCGCGGACACCGGCCATGCCCACCACGGTCACGATCGCGGCCACGAGGGCGGCGACGGCGCACACCGTGTAGGCGAGGCCGTAGCCGCTGCCCAGGGCGTCGAGGGCGATGCTCCGCGCGGCCGAGCCGGGAGCGTCCGGCGGCAGGCTGTTGACGGCGATCGGACCGGCCGCCCGGCCGATCTCGGTGGCGGCGCCCAGCTGGTCGGGCGGCAGGTCCGCGCCGGCCAGCTTCGAGGAGAACGCGTCCCCCGCACGGCTGAGGGCGACCGCGCCGACGACCACCGGACCCAGGGCGAAGCCCAGGTCGCGCAGCATGTTGGTGGTGGCGCTGGCCATGCCGGCCAGCCGGCCCGGCACGCTGTTCAGCGCGACGGCCGTGATCGAGCTGACGCCCAGGGCGAAGCCGATGCCGATGAGCAGGGTCGGCAGCACGAACGGCGTCAGGCTGGTGTCGGTCACGTCCAGCCGGGCGCACAGGAACGAACCGGCGGCCATCAGGAGGAAGCCCGTGGTCAGCAGCCAGTTCGGGGCGACCTTGTGGAGCAGCCGGGAGACGACCGGGATCAGGACGAACGCCGGTCCCTGCAGCAGGAGGAACGGAACCGCCACGCGGAGCGGGTCCTGGTGCTGGACGGGGCCGAGCCACATGCTCGTCGTGAAGCAGGCGCCCAGGAAGGCGATCATGCCGATGACGGCCACGATCGACCCCACCGTGAAGGCGCGGTCCTTGAACAGGGTCAGGTTCAGGATCGGGGAGTCCGCCCGGCGCTCGATCAGGACGAAGGCGACCAGGAAGCAGGCGCCGACGGCGAACGCGCCGATGATGTCCGGCTCGCCCCAGCCCTTCCCGGGCCCCTCCACGGCCGCGTACAGCACCAGGATGAGACCGAGCGCGAAGGTGATCTGACCGGGGACGTCGAGGCGGCGCCCCTCGGCGGCCCTCGACTCCTTGGCCAGGGTCAGGCTGAGCAGCACGCTCGCGAGGGCCAGCGCGACGAGGACCGTGTAGGAGCCCCGCCACGACCCGATCTTGGCGAAGACGCCGCCGATCAGCGGGGAGACCGCCGCGCCGGCGGACAGGAAACCGCTCCACAGGGCGATGGCGCGGGCCCGTTCCCGGGCGCCGCGGGCCACGTCCGCGATCATGGTGAGCGATCCGGGGAACATGGCACCGGCGCCGAGACCGTTCAGCGCGGCACCGGCCCACAGCGTCTGCACGGTGGGCGCGAGGGAGGAGACGAGGCTGCCGGCGACGACCATCGCCGCACCCGCGGCGATGAGCCTGCGGCGGCCGAACAGGTCGCCGAGGACACCGAAGGTGAACTCGAAGACGACCACGGCGATCATGAAGGCCGCCGTGATCCAGGTCAGCTGGGACCCGTGGGTGCCCAGGTCCTGCTGGAAGAGGCCGTTGAGAGAGGCCGGCAGGGCGTTGGCCAGCTGTGCCACGAACACCGCGCAGCTCGCGGCCGCGAGCGTGCCCGCGTAGCCCGGCTGCCGGGCGGCCCCCGCGGAAGGGCCGGGGGACGTCGTCGTCCCGTTGTTGAGCGTCACTGCGTTCTCCCTGACTGGGACGGTGGGGCGGTTCGGCCCCTTGTGGCCGATACCGGTGGGGTAGTGAGCCGCGGCTCGGGGCGTGGGGGAGCCGGGCCGGACGGCCCGGCCGGGCCGTCCGGGCACAGCGCGCGCGCCGGGAGCCGGACGGGTGCGGACGGGCGGACGGGTGGATTGCTCCGTTCGGCTCCCCCGGGGGTGGGGGAGGCCGGGAACCGGTCGGTGGTGCCGTCGAGCACGGCACGCCGCTCGACGCCCGCGGGGTGGGGCGCCGCGGAGGGGGGAGAATCCGGCCGCCGGACGGCCGGGGCGCGG
>NZ_LIRG01000811.1 GCF_001419695.1 Streptomyces prasinopilosus | reverse complement strand
GGCCGCCGCGGCGGCCTCCGCGATCGGCAGCACGGTCAGTTCCTGCTGGAGCTGGTCGAGGGTGCGGGCCGCGTCCAGCTTGTACGGGCCCACCCGGGTCCTGCGCAGCACCGTGAGGTGGCCGCCGACGCCGAGGCCGGCGCCCAGGTCGCGGGCGAGGGCGCGGATGTACGTGCCGGAGGAGCAGACGACGGAGACGACCAGGTCGAGCACCGGGGTGCCGTTCCCGGCGACGGCCGGGCGGACGTCGTACACGGTGAACGAGGAGACGGTGACCGGCCGGGCCGGGATGTCGAACTCCTCGCCCTCGCGGGCCCGCTTGTAGGAGCGCACCCCGTCGATCTTGATGGCGCTGACCTTGGAGGGCACCTGCATGATGGCGCCGGTCAGCTCGGCCACTCCGGCGTCGATCGCCTCGCGGGTGATCCCGGAGGCGTCCGTGGAGGAGGTGATCTCGCCCTCGGCGTCGTCCGTGACGGTGTCCTGCCCGATCCGGATCGTGCCCAGGTACTCCTTCTCGGTCAGCGCGAGGTGGCCGAGGAGTTTGGTGGCCCGCTCGATGCCGAGGACGAGGACGCCCGTCGCCATGGGGTCGAGCGTGCCGGCGTGGCCGACGCGGCGGGTCCGGGCGATGCCGCGCATCTTGGCGACCACGTCGTGCGAAGTGAAGCCCGACGGCTTGTCGACGATGACGAGGCCGTCGGGCGGGGTGTGCTTCTGGGTCATTCGGCGGTGTCGTCCGTCTCGGTGTCCTCGGGCTTGCGGTACGGGTCGGCCCCGCCCGCGTACGTGGCGCCCGCGGACGCCTCGCGCACCTTCTCGTCGGACTGCCGCGCCCGGTCGAGGAGGTCCTCGATGTTGCGTGCGGTGTCCGGGAGCGCGTCCATGACGAACGTCAGGGTCGGCGTGAACTTCACGCCCGCCGCCCGGCCCACCTCGGAGCGCAGGACGCCCTTGGCGCTCTCCAGACCCGCCGCGGCGGCCTTCCGCTCCTCGTCGTCCCCGTACACCGTGTAGAAGACGGTCGCCTCCCGCAGGTCACCCGTGACCCGGGTGTCCGTGATGGTGACGTGCGTGCCGAGCCGCGGGTCCTTGATCCCGCGCTGCAGCTTCTGGGCCACCACCTCTCGGATGAGGTCCGCCAGCCTTTTCGCCCGCGCGTTGTCGGCCACTGGTCCGTCTCCCGTTCTTTCCTGTCTGAGTTGTCGGAGCCCCGGGTTCCCGGGGCCTGGATCCGTCAGTCGTCCTCGCCGTGGAAGCGCCGCCTGACGGAGAGCAGTTCCACCTCGGGACGCCCGGCGACCAGCCGCTCGCACCGGTCCAGCACGTCGGTCAGGTGCGCCAGGTCGCCGGACACCACCGCCAGGCCGACACCGGCCCTGCGGTGAAGATCCATGTGATCCACCTCGGCCGCGCTCACCGCGTACTTCCGCTGGAGCTCGGCGACGATCGGGCGGACGACGGAGCGCTTCTCCTTCAGCGATCTGACGTCGCCGAGGAGGAGGTCGAAGGACAGCGTCCCCACGTACATGTGCAACCGGTTCACCCGCCGGCACGGGATCGGCGTCCCCGCCGTCCGTGATGGGCGGGAACATCAGAACCGTACATCGAAGGGGCGGGCCGATCGACGGATATTACGCTCCGCGGACCCTGCCGCGGAGCGGCCCCGTCCCGGCTCCCCGGTCGCGTGACCGGTCCTTCGTGAGCCGGCCGCGGGGCCCGCGCCCGTCCCCGGACGCACGAGCCGGCCGGCGGGACCGCGGTCCCGCCGGCCGGCACACACCGTGGGGTGTTACGCCCGCGGCTTCTCGCGCATCTCGTAGGTCGCGATGACGTCGTCGACCTTGATGTCGTTGAAGTTTCCGAGGTTGATACCGCCCTCGTAGCCTTCGCGGATCTCGGTGACGTCGTCCTTGAAGCGACGCAGACCGTCGATGTTGAGGTTCTCCGCGATGACCTTGCCGTCGCGGAGGAGGCGCGCCTTGGTGTTGCGCTTGACCTCGCCGGAGCGGATGAGGACACCCGCGATGTTGCCCAGCTTGGACGAGCGGAAGACCTCGCGGATCTCCGCCGTACCGAGCTCGACCTCTTCGTACTCCGGCTTGAGCATGCCCTTGAGGGCCGCCTCGATCTCCTCGATCGCCTGGTAGATGACCGAGTAGTACCGGACGTCCACGCCTTCGCGCTCGGCCATCTGCTGTGCCCGCCCGGCGGCGCGCACGTTGAAGCCGATCACGATGGCGTCCGAGCCCATCGCCAGGTCGATGTCGGACTCCGTGACCGCACCGACGCCGCGGTGCAGGACGCGGATGTCGACCTCTTCGCCGACGTCCAGCTGGAGCAGCGAGGACTCGAGGGCCTCGACCGATCCGGACGCGTCACCCTTGATGATCAGGTTCAGCTGCTGGATCTCGCCGGCCTTGAGCACCTTGTCCAGGTCCTCCAGCGACACGCGGCGCGTGCGCTTGGCGAACGCGGCGTTGCGCTCACGGGCGGCGCGCTTCTCGGCGATCTGACGGGCCGTGCGGTCCTCGTCGACGACGATGAAGTTGTCGCCCGCGCCCGGGACGTTGGTCAGGCCCAGGACCTGGACCGGCGTCGACGGGCCCGCCTCGGCGACGTTGTTGCCGTTGTCGTCGAGCATGGCGCGCACGCGGCCGTAGGCGTCGCCCACCACCATCGTGTCGCCGACCCGCAGGGTGCCTCGCTGCACGAGGACGGTCGCCACGGCACCGCGGCCGCGGTCGAGCCGGGACTCGATCGAGATGCCCTGCGCGTCCTGCGCGGGGTTGGCCCGCAGGTCGAGCGAGGCGTCCGCGGTGAGGACGACGGCCTCCAGGAGGCTGTCGATGTGCAGACCCTGCTTGGCGGAGATGTCGACGAACATGGTGTCGCCGCCGTACTCCTCGGCCACCAGGCCGTACTCGGTCAGCTGACCGCGCACCTTGGTCGGGTCGGCGCCCTCGACGTCGATCTTGTTGACCGCGACGACGATCGGGACGTCGGCCGCCTTGGCGTGGTTGAGCGCCTCGACCGTCTGCGGCATGACGCCGTCGTTGGCCGCGACGACCAGGATCGCGATGTCGGTCGACCGCGCACCACGGGCACGCATGGCGGTGAACGCCTCGTGACCCGGGGTGTCGATGAAGGTGATCCTGCGCTCTTCTTCGTTGACCTCGGTGGCGACCTGGTAGGCACCGATGTGCTGGGTGATGCCGCCGGCCTCGCCCGAGGCGACGTTCGTCTTGCGGATGGCGTCGAGCAGGCGGGTCTTTCCGTGGTCGACGTGGCCCATGACCGTGACGACCGGCGGACGGACCACCAGGTCCTCCTCGGAGCCCTCGTCCTCGCCGAACTCCAGGTCGAAGGACTCGAGCAGCTCGCGGTCCTCCTCCTCCGGGCTGACGATCTGAACCGTGTAGTTCATCTCGCCGGCGAGGAGCTGGAGCGTCTCGTCGGAGACGGACTGGGTCGCGGTGACCATCTCGCCGAGGTTCATCATGACCGCGACGAGCGACGCCGGGTTGGCGTTGATCTTCTCCGCGAAGTCGGTGAGCGAGGCACCGCGCGACAGGCGAATGCTCTCGCCGTTGCCGCGGGGCAGCATCACGCCGCCGACCGACGGGGCCTGCATGGCCTCGTACTCCTGACGCCTCTGCCGCTTCGACTTGCGGCCGCGACGGGCCGGACCGCCGGGACGGCCGAAGGCGCCCTGCGTGCCACCACGGCCGCCGGGGCCGCCGGGACGGCCGCCGAAGCCGGGACGGCCACCGCCGCCGCCGAAGCCGCCGCCGCCACCGGGACGACCGGCGAAACCGCCGCCGCCACCGGGACGACCGGCACCGCCGGGACCGGCCGGACGGCCTGCGAAGCCGCCGCCGCCGGGACGACCGGCACCGCCGGGACGACCGGCACCGGCCGGACCGCGGCCGCCGGGGCCG
>NZ_LIRG01000810.1 GCF_001419695.1 Streptomyces prasinopilosus | reverse complement strand
CCGGCGCACGGTCGACGCGGGGTCAGCGGTCGACGCCGGGTCAGCTGCCGTGGCGCCCGTTCGCCGCGCGCCGCCGGTTGGAGGCGAACAGCGCCGCCGAACCGAGCGCCAGGGCGGCGGCCCCGCCGACCATCAGGTACGGGGTGTTCCCGTCACCGCCGGTCTCCGCGAGGTTCCCCGGAGCACCCGCCGCCTTGGGCCGGTTGCCGGCGGCTTCGGGGGAGCCGCCGGTGCCGTCCGGGCCGGCGCCGTCGCCCGGTGCGTCACCGGCGGGACCGTCGCCGGCCGGGGCCGGCCGCGCGGTGGTGTGCGGGTCGTCGTCCCCGTGGCCGTGGTTCTCGATGGTCGACTTGTCGTTACCCTCGTCGATCTGCTTCTCGGAGGGTGCGGAGGCGACCGGCGCAGGGGCGGCCCCGGCCTCGGGCGTGTCACCGGCGCCGGACCCGCTCCCGTCGTCACCGGCGGCCTCCCCGGCCCCGCCCGCGCCTGCGCCCGCTCCCTCTCCTGCTCCGAAGGCGACGTCGGAGCAGGAGTAGAACGCCTCCGGGCTGTCCGAGCGCTGCCACACCGCGTACAGCAGCTGCTTGCCCGAGCGCTCGGGAAGGGTGCCGGTGAACGTGTAGAAGCCGTCGACGGCGGCCGGGTCGGTGGCCGTCGCCACCGGATTGGCCAGATCCAGGTCGCCCCAGCCCAGCGGCCGGGACGGGTCGTAGCCGGGCTTGGTGATGTACACCTGGAAGGAGCCCTTGTGCGGGGCCGTCACCCGGTACTTGAAGGTGTACGAGCCGCTGCTCACCGACGTCGCGGGCCAGTCGTCGCGGGCCAGGTCGAGTCCCTTGAACGCCTCGTCGGCCGCGCTGCACAGCTTGCCGTCGGGGATCAGCTCCTCGTGGCGTCCGCCCGCGTCGCCGATGCGGACGCCGTTCCAGTCGTAGAGCGCCTGGGTGCCGCCGGCCGCCACCGCCGCCCGGCACGCCGCCGACTTCGGGCTCTCCGGCCCCTCGGCGAAGCACTGCGCGACCCTGCTGACCGGGTCGCCCATCGAGCCGTGCGCGGCCGCCGGCGAGGCGGCCAGCCCGGTCAGGGCGAGCGGGACGATACCGACGGCGGCGACAGCGGCCTTGCGGCGTGCGGGCATGGGACAGCAACTCCTCGGACGATCAACGGGCTTGGGGGGATCCCGTGGGGGGACGGCTCAGAAACTAGCCCCGGGGGACCGGGAAATCGCCTGCCGGAGGCCGCTCGCGGAGATCCTTATGGCCCCGTTAAGGGAGTGCTCAGGCTGGGATCAGGTAGGAGCCGTGAGCGGCCGGCCGAGGAGGGGCGCGGTGCCGGACCGGACGGGCCCCTCAGGTGAGCAGCGTGGCGATGCCGCCCTCGCGGGCCAGGGCGTCCAGTTCGTCGAGGGCGGACGTCGCGGCGGCCGCGGCCCCGGGATCGGCGGCGGCCAGGCCGCTCGCCGCGAACTCGTCCTCGTCCAGCCGCCGTACGTCCGTGCCGTCCGCCGAGACCCACAGGTCCAGGTCGAGGTCCTCGACCACCAGCCGGCCGGCCGAGAGCTCGGCCGGGCGGGTGACGTCGCAGTAGTGGCCCTTGAGGGTGCCCGCGGCGGTGCGCACCTCCTTCACCGCGTACCACCGGTCGCGCCAGTAGTGCTCCGTGAAGACGTCACCGGGTTCGAAGCGCACGAAGCCGAAGTCCCGCACGCCGGCGCCCGCCCAGGGGGCGCGCACGGTGACGCGGGTGCCGTCGTCGGCGAGCAGTTCGGCCGGGTACGTGATCTTCGTGCGTCCCGCCTTGACGAGGACGACGTCCAGGCGTGCCGGACGGTCAGCCGAGTTCACGGACATACCGCACCTCCGTGGCGCAGACCTCGTAGCCGAACCACTCGTTGATCGCGATCATCGGCTCGTTCCCGGTGTCGTTGCCGGTGAACGCCTCCGTGTACCCGGCGGCGCGGGCGCGGTGCAGGGAGGTGTTCTTGGCGAGTTTGGCCAGGCCCCGGCCGCGGTGGGCGCGGGCGGTACCGGTCATGGCGGTGCCGTAGCGGTGGGCGCCGTCGGTGTGGACCGCGGTGAAGGCGGCGGGGCTGCCGTCGACCACCGCGACCGTGGTCAGGGCGGGGTCGAGCAGCGGGTGCCGCCAGGTCGCCTCGAGCCACGCCTCGTAGTCGGCGGACTCGGTGCCGATGTCGCCCGGTTCGTCCGACGCCGTCTCCGCGTCCAGGGCGAACAGCGGGCGCGGGTCGTCGGCGAAGTCGGCGCCGGTGCGCAGTTCGACGCCGGGCGGCGGATCCTGGAGCGGCGGCAGGGCGCCGCCGGCCAGGTCCAGCCGCAGGAAGTACGCCGACCGGCTCGCACGGTAGCCGCGCCGTTCGGCGAACGCGCGGTTCTCCGGCGCGTCCATGACCCAGACGTAGACCTTGCGGGCGCCGAGGGAGGCCAGCCGCTCCTCGACGGCGCGCAGCAGCAGCGATCCGGCGCCGCGCCGGCTCCTGTCCGCCCGTACGTAGACACTGGCGGAGCCCTGGCCCGGCTCCGGGCTGTCGTGGGCGAGACTGAGCTGGACGACGCCGATGATCTCCCCGTCCTCCTCGGCGACGAGCTGCCCGAAGCGGGCGTCGGGGTGGGAGTGCCGCAGGTGGTGCAGCACGGACTCGGGAGTGGACAGCATGAAGGGGACGGTGAGCCTGCGGACGTGGGAGAAGCCCTCGGCGTCGGCTCGTACTTCGGGGCGCAGGTCGCGCACAGTGATGGCCATGAGGGCGCACGGTACGTGGGGGCGTGCCGCGGCTGCCTCTCATTTTCCGCCGGGTGCGGGACAATCGGACCGTGACCCTGAAGATCCATGTCGACGACAGCGCGCCGCCGTACGAGCAGGTGCGGGCCCAGATCTCCGAGCAGGCCCGGTCGGGGGTGCTGCCGGTGGGCCACCGGCTGCCGACGGTACGGGGCCTGGCCCAGGAGCTCGGCCTCGCCGCGAACACGGTGGCCAAGGCCTACCGTGCCCTGGAGGCGGACGGCGTGATCGAGACCCGCGGCCGCAACGGCACGTTCGTCGCCGCCGCGGGCTCGGCCGCGGAGCGCGAGGCCGCGGCGGCGGCCCGGGGGTACGCGGAGCGGGCGCGACGGCTCGGGCTGGACGAGGACGCGGCCCTGGCCGCGGTACGGGACGCGCTGCGAGCGGCGTACGGGGCGTAGCCGCGGGAGCGGGGGAGGGACGGGCGGCGCCGGCCCCCGCCCCTACAAGTACAGTCCCGCCGCCGCGTTGCCGCGCGGTTCCGGCAGGGCCGTCGGGGAGGTGCCCCTGCGCAGGGCGTACAGCTCGGCCAGGGTGGCGCCCTCACGGCCGATGCCGTCCTCGCGGCCCAGCCAGTCCACCGCCTCGGCGCGGGTCAGCGCCCCGACCTCGATGCGGGCGAGGCAGCGTCCCGGGCGGACGACGGCCGGGTGGAGGCGCTCCAGGTCCTCGTTGGTCGTGACGCCCACCAGGACGTTGCGGCCCTGGCCGAGCAGCCCGTCGGTCAGGTTCAGCAGCCGGGACAGGGCCTGCCCCGCCGCGTGCTTGGCCTCGCCGCGGATCAGCTCGTCGCAGTCCTCCAGCAGCAGCAGCCGCCAGCGCCCCCTGCCCGTCGTCTCGTCCTCCTCGCCGATCGCGATGTCCATCAGGTAGCCGACGTCGGAGAAGAGCCGCTCCGGGTCCAGGACGCAGTCCACCTGGCACCAGTCCCGCCAGGACCGGGCCAGTGTGCGCAGCGCGGACGTCTTCCCGGTGCCCGGCGGACCGTGCAGCAGGAGCAGCCGGCCCCCGACGTCCTCCGGCGTGGTCTTCATCAGGCGGTCCATGGCGTCCGCGACCGGCGCGGTGTAGTTGGGCCGGATCTCGTCCCAGGTGCCCGCGGAGATCTGCCGGGTGGTGCGGTGCGGGCCGCGGCGCGGGGACACGTACCAGAAGCCCATGGTGACGTTCTCCGGCCGCGGCTCCGGTTCGTCGGCCGCGCCGTCCGTGGCCTCGTCGAGGATCCTCGCCGCGAGTTCGGCGCTGGTCGCGGTGACGGTGACGTCGGCGCCCCGGCTCCAGCGGGAGACCAGCAGCGTCCAGCCGTCGCCCTGGGCCAGGGTGGCGCTGCGGTCGCCGTCCCGGGCGGTCCGCAGCACCTCGGCGCCCGCCGGCAGCAGGGTCGCGCCGGAGCGCACGCGGTCGATGTTCGCCGCGTGCGAGAACGGCTGCTCGCCCGTCGCGAAGCGGCCGAGGAACAGTGCGTCGACGACGTCGGACGGGGAGTCGCTGTCGTCGACGTTGAGCCGGATCGGCAGGGCGTCGTGCGGGTTCGCGGGCATGCCGTCATGATCGGGCACACGGACGCCCCCGCGCACCCGGTTTCCCGGGGCGCGCGGGCGCGTGGCGCGCGCCGTGCGCACGGGTCACCGCCGGACGTGTGCCGCCAGCCGCCGCGCCCGGCGGACCACCGTGTACCCCTTGGTCAGGGCCCGGTCCCGGGCGAAGACGCGGGTGAGGCCGCGGCCGTCCACCAGTCGCTCGAACTCGGCGACGTCCGTCGACCGGCGCACGGTCACGCGCCGCAGCGCGTAGGGCCCCTGCGCGCGGCGGGCGAGCCCGTTGCCGACGGCGAGGGCCTGCGTGTACCCCGTCTCCCGCACCGCCTCGCGCACCCGGCGGCTGCGCTCCGAGCTGACCCTGTGCGGGGAGATCGTCTCGGACCAGCTGGGCCGCGTGCCCACCTCGTTCGCCTATCCCTACGGCTACTCCAGCCGCCGGGTGCGCGAGG
>NZ_LIRG01000081.1 GCF_001419695.1 Streptomyces prasinopilosus | reverse complement strand
CCTCCGCCGAACCCGCCGACCGGACGCCCGCGCCGACCGGCGGCCCCGCGACCGGACCTGCCCCCGCGGCGGCCTTCGGCACCGTGCCCGCCGCGGTCACCGTCGTCCCCTCCCGCCCCGACCCCGCGCAGGCCGTGCCCTGGGGCGTACGGGTCGCCGCCGAGGCCGGCTGGCGCCTGCTGGTGCTCGCGGGCACGGTCTGGGTGCTCATGCGGGTCATCGGCGCCGTGCAACTGGTGGTGCTGGCCTTCGCCTCCGCGCTGCTGATCACGGCGCTGCTCCAGCCGACGGTGGCCCGGCTGCGGAAGACCGGACTGCCCCGCGGGCCGGCCACCGCCCTGACCGCGCTGTTCGGGTTCGTCGTCCTCGGCCTCATGGGCTGGTTCGTGACCTGGCAGGTCATGGAGAACATCGACACCCTCTCCGACCAGATCCAGGACGGCATCGACGAGCTGCGCATCTGGCTGCTCAACAGCCCCTTCCACGTCACCGACCACCAGATCAACGACATCGCCAAGAACCTGCGCGAGGCGGTCGGCGCCAACACCGAGCAGATCACCTCGGCGGGCCTGGAGGGCGTGACGGTCGTCGTCGAGGCGCTCACCGGCATCCTGCTCGCCGTCTTCTCGACGCTGTTCCTGCTCTACGACGGCAAGCGCATCTGGGAGTGGACGCTGAAGCTGGTGCCCGCCGCCGCCCGCCCGGGCGTCGCCGGCGCCGGACCGGCCGCGTGGCGGACGCTGACGGCGTACGTGCGCGGCACGCTGATAGTGGCACTGATCGACGCGGTCTTCATCGGCCTCGGCATCTACTTCCTGGACGTGCCGATGGCGGTGCCGCTCGCCGTCTTCATCTTCCTGTTCGCCTTCATCCCGCTCGTCGGCGCGGTGGTGTCCGGGGCGCTCGCGGTGGTCGTCGGGCTGGTCACCCAGGGCGTGTTCACGGCGGTCATGACGCTGGTGGTGGTCCTGGCGGTGCAGCAGATCGAGGGCCACATCCTCCAGCCGTTCATCCTCGGCCGCGCGGTCCGCGTCCACCCGCTCGCGGTGGTGCTGGCGGTAGCCACCGGCGGCATGGTCGCGGGGATCGGCGGCGCGGTGGTCGCCGTACCGCTGGTCGCGGTGACCAACACCGTCGTGGTGTACCTCCGCGCGTACAGCCAGGAGCCGGCCGCGCGCTTCTCCGCGAAGCCGCGGGGCGCCACGGCGGTGACGGCGGCCACGGCCCCCCCGGAGCCGCAGGCCCCCCCGGAGCCGCAGGCCCCGCCCGTCCCGTCGGTGTCTCCCGCGCCGGCGGTTCCGCCCGTGGAGTGAGGGCCGGGAGGCGAGGGGCGCGGGGCGGACACCGGCGGGGCGGGCCGCGGAGCCGTCCGCGGCCCGTCCGTGAACCGCTCGCGGGTCACTCCGCGGGAACGGCCTCCGTGAGCACCGCCTCCGCCTCCAGGGTGGTGGCGACGGCCTCGATCACCGCGGCGATCCGGTACGCCTCCTGGACGACCTCGCGCTCGACGCCCGCCCCGCGCAGGGCCGCCTCGTGCGCGTCGAGGCACAGCCCGCAGCCGTTGACCGCGGAGACCGCGAACGCCCAGAACTCGAAGTCGACCCGGTCGACGCCCGGGTCGCCGAGGACGTTCATCCGCAGGCCCGCGCGCAGGGTGCCGTACTCCTCGTCCGACAGCAGGTGGCGGGTCCGGAAGAAGACGTTGTTCAGCGCCATCACCGAGGCGGTGGTCTTCGCCGCCCGGTACGCCCCGGGCGACAGGAGGGCCTTCGCCTCCGGTGCCAGCTCGCGCAGCACGACGGCCGAGCGCGAGGCGATCGCCGTCGACAGCACCGTGCCCCACAGCCGCTGGACCGGCAGGTCCGAACCGCCGACGGCCGCGTCCAGATTGAGCGCCAGGTCCCGGGCGTAGTCGGGAAGGCGGGACTTCAGGGACTCCAGCGACATGGCGGACACGCTCCTCGTGGTGACGCGGCCCATGGTGCCACGGCACGGCGCTCCGGTCACTCCGTGCGGAGGCCGTCCGGGCGCATCATGCGCAGCAGGGGCGGCAGGCTCAGCAGCGTCACCACCACGACGACGCCCGCACCGAAACCGGTCATCTGCAGCAGGCCCGTCCAGTCCATCCGCACCGGGGTCGACGTCATCCGCAGCAGGACCACGCCCAGCGCGACCCCCACCGCCGCGGCCAGCAGCAGCCCCAGGCCGATCGGGACGGCCGTCTGCCACAGCACCGACAGGCTCAGGGTGCGCCGCCGGGTACCGAAGGCGACCAGGGCCGACAGCAGCTTGCGGCGTTCGCGCAACTGCTCCAGCTGGGAGACCAGCAGGCTCGCCCCGATCAGCACCAGGACACAGGCCGCGCCGACGAACAGGCCGGTACGGATCGACTCGTAGGTGTCCGAACGATCGGTGAGGGTCCACTGGAACGTGTGCGTCAGCGGATGGATCGCGGCGGCCGCGTTCCGCACGTGCTCCATGGCGTCCGGCACCGAGTCGTCGATCTCGAGGTAGAACTCAGCGGAGAGCGTGCCGGTCATCCCCGCCGGCACCGCGCCCGGGGTCAGCAGGAAGCCGCCGCGCTCCTCGCCCACCGGGTTCGGAATCGACCGGGCCTCCTTGAAGCCCGCGGGGACCGTCCAGGTGACGCCGTCGAGGTAGCGGGAGGGGTCCGAGGGGTCGATCGTCTCGAGGTGGAGGACCCGGCCCGGCCTGCTCAGCGCCGGGGTGCTCGTGTCGTACTGGGCGCCGGACACCGCGAACACGTCGCCGTCCCGGCACGAGGGGAGCTTCGCCACCGTGCGCAGGGTCGCGCAGTCGGCGACGGTCAGCGAGGCGGTGTTCTCCGGCTCCTGCTGCCAGGGCTTGTCGGCGAGGTAGCCGTAGGAGAGCGCGTAGACCTTGCTCACCCCCTCGGTGTCCGCCAGCTTCCCGGCGGCGGGGGCGAGCGCGTGGCCGTTCGGCAGTCCCACCTGCGCCTGGGCCAGCGACACGTCGAGCCCGGTGTCCTTGGTGTAGTCGCCCTCGATGCCGGCGAACAGCATCTGGAGCGCGATCGCGCCGGCCACCGCCACCGCGATCCCGTTGACCATCCGGGCCGCCGCACCACTGCTGAGCTGCAGCCGCCGCACCGCCAGCTGCCACGACAGACTGCCCTTGCCGAGCCGGGAGACGACCGTCTCCACGAGCCACGGCAGCAGCGCGGTGACGCCGATGAGCAGCAGCAGGACACCGCCGATGACCAGGTACGCGTTGAACTCCCCGTTCTCGCGGCCCTGCCCGATCATCGGGTAGAGCATCACGAGGCCGGCCAGCGGCAGCAGCAGCCGCCACCACAGCCGCCGCCGGGGCGGACGCACCGTACGGACCACGCCCAGCGGCTCGATGACGACCCCGCGCAGCGCGAGCAGCGTCACCAGCACCGCGGCCGCCGGGACCGCGACCGCGACCAGGAGGGCCAGCAGCGGTGAGGGGTTCAGGTAGCTGGGGAACACGCTGACGCCGAACACCTCGACGGAGGCGGCGACCTGGCGGCCGATCAGGAAGAAGCCGGTGCCGAGGAGCAGCCCGAGCAGCGAGCCGGCCAGCGCCTCGCCCCCCGCGATGCGCCGGGTGGACGCCGCGTCGGAGCCGACCAGCCGCAGTGCCGCCAGCCGGCGGTCGCGCCGCTCGCCGCCGAAGCGTACGGCGGTGGCGATGAACACGGCGACCGGTGTCAGCAGCACCGCGAAGACGACCAGGATCAACAGCGTGATCACCGGGTCGTTCTCCTCCTCGGTGATCTGGTCGGCAGGTGTGCCGAAGCGGTCGAGGCGCACCACCGCCGGGCCGTCAAGCCTCTTGGCGAGCCCCTCGGCGCCCGCGTAGTAGGCGAGTTCCTGCGAGCCGATGAGGCCCTGCTCGCCGATCGTCCCCGTGACGTCGTACGGCAGCCGCTCGCGCAGCAGTCCCGTGCCGTCCGACGCGAGCAGCTCCTTCAGGGCGGGGGAGACGACCATCTCGCCGGTCTTCGGGAACCCGTCCAGCCCCGGCGGCAGGGGGGCGTCCGGGCCCTCCGGCTCCACCAGGCGGCCGCGGACGCCCTTGTCCCGGAAGTCGGTGTCGACACGCGCGACGAGCAGGGTGTCGTCGGCCTTCGACACGGTCTCCGAGCTGAAGGGCCAGTCGAGCCGCGCCTCCTCCCGCCGGTCCCGCTCCGCCAGCACGCCGGGCAGGGCGGCGCAGAGCAGCAGCAGTGCCACACCGAGGCCGACGCCGACACCGGTGAGCAGGGCCCTGATCCAGCCCTCGCGCCCGCCGGCCAGGGCGAACCGGACGCCCATGCCCAGGTCCCGGACCACCGCCCGGACCTTCGGCTCCGCGGGGACGGCGGGGACCACCGGGGCGGCGGTGCGGTCCCGCTCCTTGGTCCCGCTCATACGGCGTGCTCCATGTCCCGGGACTTCCCGTCGCGCACGACGATCTCGCGGTCCGAGTACGCGGCCACCCGCGCCTCGTGCGTGACGAGGACGACGGCGGCGTTGGTGGACCGGGCGGCCTCGGTGAGCAGTTCCATCACGCGCTCGCCGTTGAGCGAGTCCAGCGCGCCGGTCGGCTCGTCGGCGAACAGCACCCGCGGACCGGTCACCAGCGACCGGGCCACGGCGACCCGCTGCCCCTGGCCGCCGGAGACCTCGCCGGGCCGCTTCGCCCGGACGTCGTCGACCTCCAGGCGCTCCATCCAGGCCAGGGCGGCGCGCTCGGCCTCCTTGCGGGGCGTGCCGTTCAGCCGCAGGGGCAGGGCGACGTTCTCCACGCAGGTCAGCTCCGGCACGAGCTGCCCGAACTGGAAGACGAAGCCGAACTCCGAGCGCCTGAGCCTGCTGCGCTCGGAGTCGTTCATCGCGGTCAGCTCGCGCCCGTCGTACGTGATCGAGCCGGAGTCGGGCGTGACGATCCCGGCGAGGCAGTGCAGCAGGGTCGACTTGCCCGACCCCGAGGGGCCCATCACGGCGACGACCTCGCCGGGATGGATGGAGAACGCGGCGCCGTCCAGCGCCGGGGTCGGCCCGTACGCCTTGCGCAGGTCCTGGGCGGCGAGCAGGGAACCGGGGGGGATCGTCATCGGGAGACCGCCTCACGGAGCTTGTCGAGGCGCGCGGCGGTGAGTTCCAGCCAGCGCAGGTCGGCCTCGAGGTGGAACAGGGCGTGGTCGCAGATGAGCTGGTCGGCCAGGTCGCCCCGGCGCTTGCGCTCGGTGAGGGCGCGCATGCCGCGCAGGTGCTCGGAGCGCTGCGTGTCGAGGATGTCGGCGGCGTCGCGNNTCGTCGAGTAGACCTGGCCGTAGTGCAGCGGCCGGTCGTGACCGAACTTCGCGTCGAAGGCCCGCTTCAGGTCGTAACCGTGGCGCGGGCCGGACTCCAGGAGCCCCAGAAGGGTGTGACCGATGGACATGGCGAGCACTCTACACAGCGTGTATACGCGCCGTGTATACACACCGTGGGCAGGGTACGGGGCGAGGCGCGGAAGCCCAGGTGGGAGCCGACTGTCACGGTTCTGTCACCGGGGCGGGAGGGGCTGCGGCGGCCGGAGCGGTCGGAACGGCAGGGCCGGGGGAAGGCCGGAGCGGCAGGGGCGGAGAGCGGGGCCGGCCGACCCGGCCGGAGGTCTCCGGGGGCCGCCGGCCCCGGTGGACCGCAG
>NZ_LIRG01000809.1 GCF_001419695.1 Streptomyces prasinopilosus | reverse complement strand
GGCCGGGGACCGCCGGGGAGGTCAGCCCTTCAGGGCGGCGGCGACGGCGTCCGCGAGCGGGGTGGTGGGGCGGCCGGTCAGACGGGCCAGGTCACCACTGGTGACGACCAGCTCGCCCTTCTCGATGGAGAGGTCCACGCCGGCGAAGACGGCGGCCATGGGCCCGGGCAGTCCGGCACCGGTCAGGACGCCGGTGAGCTCCTCGACCGTGACCGGCTTGTAGGCGATCTCCCTGCCGGTCTGCCGGCTCAGCTCGGCCGCGTACTCGGAGAGGCTCCACGCCTCGTCGCCGCCCAGCTCGTACGTCTTGTTCTCGTGTCCCTCGCCGGTGAGCACGGCGACGGCGGCCGCGGCGTAGTCGGCGCGCGCCGCGGAGGAGACGCGGCCCTCGCCGGCGGCGGCGACGACCGCGCCGTGCTCCAGCACCGGGGCGAGGTTCTCGGTGTAGACCTCGTGGTACCAGCCGTTGCGCAGCAGGACGTACGGCACGCCGGAGGCCAGCAGGGCCTTCTCGGTGCCGCGGTGGTCGTCGGCGAGCGCGGCGGTCAGCGTCCCGAGGGCGCTGGTGTAGGCGAGGAGGGCGACTCCGGCGGCCTTGGCGGCCTCGATGACCACCCGGTGCTGCCGCACCCGGCCCTTGTCGAACTCGTTGCCCGAGATCAGCAGCACCTTGTCGCCCGCCGCGAAGAGGCCGTCGAAGGTCTCGGGCGCGTTGTAGTCGGCGACCGCGAGCCGGACGCCGCGCTCCGCCAGGTCGGCGGCCTTCTCCGGGCTGCGGACGACGGCGGTGACCTGCTCGGCCGGAACCTTCTCCAGCAGCTGCTCCACGACGTGGCGGCCGAGGTTCCCGGTGGCTCCGGTGACGACGATGCTCATGCTCAGAACTCCTTGTGGGGGTGCGATGGCACCCACGCTAGGACTTGCACTAACTTTTTGTAAGTACCCACTTTGAAGTAAGGTACTGGCATGACGGTAAGTGAGGGTGTACCGGCGTCCCGGATGTCCGCTCCCGGGCCCCCGCCGAGCGAGCGGGAGGCGATGTGCCCGCACCGCCTGGTCCTGGAGCACGTGACGAGCCGCTGGGGCGTGCTCGTGCTGATCCGCCTCCTGGAACGGCCCCACCGCTTCAGCGAGCTGCGCCGGGCGATCGGCAGGGTCAGCGAGAAGATGCTCACCCAGACCCTCCAGACGCTGGAGCGCGACGGCCTCGTCCATCGTGACGCCCAACCGGTGATCCCGCCACGCGTCGACTACTCCCTCACCGGCCTGGGGCGCGAGGCGGCCGAACAGGTGCGCGCGCTGGCCTCGTGGACCGAGCGGCGCATGGACGGCGTACTGGCCGCCCGCCGGGCGTACGACGAGGCCCGGCGGACGCACACCGAAGCCCCGCGGTCAGGCGACGGAACCCCGCGGACGCACACCGAAGCCCCGCGGGCGGGCGACGGAACCCCGCGAACGGACGACGAGGCCCGGACGCTCTGAAGCGTCCGGGCCTCGCGCGGAGCGTTCCGCGTACGGCCGCCCCCGCGGGAGCCGCCTCCCGGGCGGCCGCCCGCGGACGGGGCCGTGTGTCGGCGGCTGCTCAGCCGACGACCGTCCACGTGTCGTTGCCCGCCAGCAGCGCGCCCAGTTCGCCCTTGCCGTGCTGCTCGACGGCGGCGTCCAGCTGCTCCGCCATCAGCGTGTCGTAGACCGGACGGTCCACGGAGCGGAAGACACCGATCGGAGTGTGGTGCAGGGTGTCCGGATCGGCGAGCCGGGACAGCGCGAACGCGGTGGTCGGGGACGCCGCGTGCGCGTCGTGGACCAGGACCTCCGCCTCGTTCTCCGCGGTCACCGCGACCACCTTCAGGTCCCCGGTGGCCTGGTCCCGGACGACACCCTTCGCGCGGTCCGCACCGAAGCGGATCGGACTGCCGTGCTCCAGCCGGATCACCGCGTCCTCGGCCTGCTGCCGGTCCTTGAGGACCTCGAAGGCGCCGTCGTTGAAGATGTTGCAGTTCTGGTAGATCTCGATCAGGGCGGTGCCCGGATGGGCGGCGGCCTGCCGCAGCACCTCGGTCAGGTGCTTGCGGTCCGAGTCGACCGTACGGGCCACGAAGGACGCCTCCGCGCCGATCGCCAGCGACACCGGGTTGAAGGGCGCGTCCAGCGAACCCACCGGCGTCGACTTGGTGATCTTGCCGATCTCGGAGGTCGGCGAGTACTGGCCCTTGGTCAGGCCGTAGATCCGGTTGTTGAACAGCAGGATCTTCAGGTTGACGTTGCGGCGCAGTGCGTGGATCAGATGGTTGCCGCCGATGGACAGCGCGTCCCCGTCACCGGTGACGACCCACACGCTCAGGTCCCGCCGGGACGCCGCCAGACCCGTCGCGATCGCGGGGGCGCGGCCGTGGATGGAGTGCATCCCGTAGGTGTTCATGTAGTACGGGAAGCGGGACGAACAGCCGATGCCGGAGACGAAGACGATGTTCTCCCTCGCCAGCCCGAGCTGGGGCATGAAGCCCTGCACGGCGGCCAGGACGGCGTAGTCGCCGCAGCCGGGGCACCAGCGCACCTCCTGGTCGGACTTGAAGTCCCTCATCGACTGCTCGGCCTCGGCCTTGGGCACCAGGGCGAGCGCGTCACCGAACGGGGAGCCCCCGGGGGAGGAGCCCTTGCCGGAGGAGCCCCCGCGGGGGGAGTCGCCGAGGGAGGACGGGGCGCCTGCCGGTGTCTCAGTCATCGATGGCCTCCTTCAGCACCTCGGCAAGCTGCTCCGCCTTGAACGGCATGCCGTTGACCTGGTTGTGGGAGCGGGCGTCGACCAGGTACTTCGCCCGGATCAGAGTGGCGAGCTGGCCGAGGTTCATCTCCGGTACGACCACTTTTTCGTAACGCCTCAGGACCTCCTCCAGATTCCGGGGGAAGGGGTTGATGTGGCGCAGATGGGCCTGCGCGACCGCGCCCCCCGCGTCCCTGATGCGCCGTACGGCGGCGGTGACGGGCCCGTAGGTGGACCCCCAGCCGAGCACGAGCACCCCGGCCCCGCCGTCCGGGTCGTCGACCTCCAGGTCGGGGACCTCGACCCCGTCGACCTTCGCCTGCCGGGTGCGCACCATGAAGTCGTGGTTGGCCGGGTCGTACGAGATGTTGCCCGTGCCGTCCTGCTTCTCGATGCCGCCGATCCGGTGCTCCAGACCCGGGGTGCCCGGGATCGCCCACGGCCTGGCCAGCGTCCGCGGATCCCGCTGGTACGGCCAGAACACCTCGGTGCCGTCGTCCGTCGTGTGGTTGGGGCCCTGCGCGAACCGCACCCTCAGGTCGGGCAGCTCCTCCGTGTCCGGGATGCGCCACGGCTCGCTGCCGTTGGCCAGGTAGCCGTCGGAGAGCAGGAAGACCGGCGTCCGGTACGTCAGCGCGATCCGAGCCGCCTCGAGCGCCGCGTCGAAGCAGTCGGCCGGCGTGCGCGGCGCGACCACCGGGACCGGCGCCTCGCCGTTGCGCCCGTACATCGCCTGGAGCAGGTCCGCCTGCTCGGTCTTGGTGGGCAGGCCCGTGGACGGGCCGCCGCGCTGGATGTCCACGATCAGCAGCGGCAGCTCCAGCGACACCGCGAGACCGATCGTCTCGGACTTCAGCGCCACCCCCGGGCCGGACGTCGTCGTCACGGCCAGCGAACCGCCGAAGGCCGCCCCCAGCGCGGCACCGATCCCGGCGATCTCGTCCTCGGCCTGGAAGGTCCGTACACCGAAGTTCTTGTGCCGGCTCAGTTCGTGCAGGATGTCCGACGCCGGTGTGATCGGGTACGACCCCAGGAACAGCGGCAGGTCGGCCTGCCGGGACGCCGCGATCAGCCCGTACGCCAGGGCCAGGTTGCCGGAGATGTTGCGGTACACGCCCGGCGGGAACGCCGCGGCGGCCGGAGCCACCTCGTAGGAGACGGCGAAGTCCTCCGTCGTCTCCCCGAAGTTCCAGCCCGCGCGGTACGCGGCGATGTTGGCCGCCGCGATGTCCGGCTTCTTGGCGAACTTCGAGGTCAGGAACTTCTCCGTGCCCTCGGTCGGCCGGTGGTACATCCAGCTCAGCAGGCCGAGCGCGAACATGTTCTTGCTGCGCTCGGCCTCCTTGCGGCTGAGGTCGAACTCCTTCAGCGCCTCGATCGTCAGCGTCGTCAGCGGCACCGGGTGGAGGCTGTAGCCGTCGAGCGAGCCGTCCTCCAGGGGGTTGCTCGCGTAGCCGACCTTCTGCAGCGCCCGCTTGGTGAACTCGTCCGTGTTGACGATGATCTCCGCACCGCGCGGCAGGTCCCCGATGTTCGCCTTCAGGGCGGCCGGGTTCATCGCCACCAGCACGTTCGGCGCGTCACCCGGGGTGAGGATGTCGTGGTCGGCGAAGTGGAGCTGGAAGGACGAGACACCCGGCAGGGTGCCGGCCGGGGCACGGATCTCGGCGGGGAAGTTCGGCAGGGTCGACAGGTCATTGCCGAAGGAGGCCGTCTCCGAGGTGAAGCGGTCACCGGTGAGCTGCATACCGTCACCCGAGTCTCCCGCGAACCTGATGATCACCCGGTTCAGACGGCGGACGGCCTTCCCGCCCGCCGCTTTGCGCTGCTCTCCTAGGACTGTTCCGTCGGCCTGCTCCGCTGGGCTGCTGACCTGGCTGGTCACTGAACTGAACCTCCTCGAGGGCGGCTGTCCGGGACCGGCCCTCCCTCGGACCGTCCCCGGGATCAACCCTACGTCCGTAGGAGTCGCCTTCTCGGGGTCATTCGCATCTTGGACACGACTTCGCGACGTCCCGTGCGACACCGGCACGGCACCCGGAGCACCGGCGTGCCCCGCCCCCTGCCCGGATCCCCCGTTCGGCGGCCCATCGACCCCTGCCCTCCAGGACGCCCTCCGCCCGCGGACGGTTCGGCCCGCGCCGGCCGGTCGACGCCGCCTCTCCGCAGGCCGGCGCCGCTCTCCACGGGCCGACACCGGTCCCCACAGGGCCGATGCCGGCCGGCGCCGTCCGGGGCCGTGCCGATGGCGGCCGGCGCCGTGCGACGCCGGCCGGGCGTGCCGGTGCCGGTGCCGGCCGAAGGCGGGTTCAGGAGTTGAGGTAGGTGAGGACCGCGAGCACCCGGCGGTGGTCGCCGTCGCTCGGGGACAGGCCCAGCTTCAGGAAGATGTTGCTGACGTGCTTCTCCACCGCTCCGTCGCTCACCACCAGCTGCCGGGCGATCGCCGAGTTCGTCCGCCCCTCGGCCATCAGGCCCAGCACCTCCCGCTCACGCGGGGTGAGCCTCTCGAGAACGTCCTGCTTGCGGCTGCGGCCGAGCAGCTGCGCCACCACCTCGGGGTCCAGCGCCGTACCGCCCCCGGCCACCCGCACCACCGCGTCCACGAACTCCCGCACCTCGGCCACCCGGTCCTTGAGCAGGTAGCCGACGCCCCGGCTGGAACCGGCGAGCAGCTCCGTGGCGTAGCGCTCCTCCACGTACTGCGACAGCACCAGCACCCCGAGACCCGGATGCGCCCTGCGCAGCTGGACGGCGGCCCGCACCCCCTCGTCGGTGTGCGTCGGCGGCATCCGGACGTCGGCCACCACGACGTCCGGCAGCTCCCCCTGGTCGTGCAGTTCGGTGATCGTCTTGATCAGTGCGTCGCCGTCGCCGACCCCCGCCACGACCTCGTGCCCCCGGTCGGTCAGCAGCCGGGTCAGGCCCTCCCGCAGCAGCACTGAATCCTCGGCGATGACCACGCGCACCCTGTCCTCCATGATTCCTCGGCCCCCATGACCCTCCTCCGCGCCCGCCCGTCCGGCGGCTCGGTCGACGGGACCAGCATCCCAGCATCCGGTGGCGGCGCGGAGGGGCGAGGGGGGAGACCTCCGGGCAGGGGCCGGCACCGACCGAGGGAAGGTACCGGCATCGACCGAGGGAAGGGACCGGCACCGACCGCGGGGAGGGGGCGGCCCCGGTGTGGACAGGGACCGGTTCCTGGGCGGACAGGGGGCCGGGGCCGCCCCGGCCAAGAGGGGTTCTCCCGCCGCAGGAGGGGCAGGGGCGTCCCGGTACGAGAGGTGTGCGGGTACGGGCCCTCACCCGTACCCGCACACCCGCGGTCGCTTCCGTGCCCTCGGCCGCTGCTCACCCGGTCACGGCGTCCGCTCCACCCGCCAGGGCAGTTCCGCCGTCACCCGGGTCGGGCCGCCGGCCGGGGAGTCGACGACCAGGATCCCGTCCACCGCGTCCAGCCGCTCCGCGAGACCGGCGAGCCCGGAACCCCCGGACACGTCGGCACCGCCCACGCCGTTGTCCTCGACCTGCACCATCAGCCGGTTCTCCGCCCGCCACACCTCCACGGTCGCCCGGGTCGCCCGCGCGTGCTTGCTGATGTTCTGCAGCAGCTCCGAGACCGTGAAGTAGGCGATGCCCTCGATCGCCGGCGCCGGGCGCTCCGTCAGGTCCACCTCCACCCGCACCGGGACCGTGCACCGGGAGGCCACCGAGGAGAGGGCCGCGTCGAGGCCGCGGTCGGTCAGCACGGCCGGGTGGATGCCGCGCGCCAGGTCCCGCAGCTCCTGCAGTGCCGTCTTCACCTCGCCGTGCGCCTCGTCGACCATGTGCGCCGCGGCCCGCGGGTCCTCCTTCAGCTTCTCCTTCGCCAGCCCCAGGTCCATGGCCAGGTTGACCAGCNNTCGCCAGCCGCGACGGCCCGAGCAGCCCGTGCACCAGCACCCGGTCCACCATGGTCAGCGCCCGCACGATCCACGGCGTGGCGAGCGTGAACAGCAGACCGATCAGCGCGGTCACCGTGATCTCGAACGGGTTGTCCAGGTAGATCCGGTGCTGCCCGTCGCCGTACAGCTGCATCCCGCCCTGGCCGGCGTACATCGGGAACACCCAGAACCACAGGGGATACGTCAGCAGCGACCATCCGACCGACCAGAGGGTCACCGCGACGGTGAAGGCGAGCACCGCCCACGGCAGGTGCAGCCCCGCGTACAGCAGCGCCCGCCACGAGGCGCCGCTCTTCAGCACCGCGCCCATCCAGGCCACGAACCCCCGGCGCTTCGTCCGCAGCGGCTCCGGCTCGGCCACGTCCAGGCCCAGCAGCCCCCGCGCCCGCGCCCGCTCCAGCGTCCCGAACCCGCGGCAGCCCGCGAGGCCGGCGGCCAGCACCGGCACGCCGAGGAACGTCACCAGCAGACCGGCCCCCAGCGACACCATCGTGACCGCGTAGGTGAAGAGCAGGATGCTGATCGGCAGACTCAGCAGGACGTACCCCAGCTCGCGCCAGGCCCGTGCCTCGACCGGTGCCCGCAGCGCGGCCGGCACCCGGTGC
>NZ_LIRG01000808.1 GCF_001419695.1 Streptomyces prasinopilosus | reverse complement strand
GCCGTGAGGTGGGCCGGGTCGTCCGCGAGGGGGGCCGGGTGGCCGATCGTCCAGGGGTTCGGTCCGCCGTGCTGGCCGGGCAGGTGCTCGCGCACCACGCGCGTGTGCCCCTCGTCCCCGGGCCGGACGCCACGGGGGCGGGTCCAGGGCGCGTACGCCAGGAGCAGTGAGCCGGCGAACCAGCCCGCGTCGAGCAGTTGCCCCGACCGGTAGGTGTGGTGCAGCAGCGGGGAGGTGAACAGGGCGTCGCACAGCACGGTGAGCGCGAGGGCGCCGATCGCGGTGTTGACCGCCGAACGGGTGACCGCCGACCGCCGGAAGTGCAGGGCGAGCACCACGCTGACCAGGGCGATGTCGAGCAGCGGATACGCCAGGGACAGCGCGGTGTGCGCCACGTCCTCGCCTCCGGCCTGCGCGGTCTGGGCGAGGGCGAGGCTCCACGCGAGGGTGAGCAGGGAGCCCCCGATCAGCCAGGCGTCCAGGCCCAGGCAGACCCATCCGGCCTTGGTCACGGGCCGTCTGGCGAGCACCAGCAGTCCCACGATGGCGGGCGGGGCGAAGCACAGGAAGAACAGGTCGGCGTAGCTGGGGCTGGGCACGGGGAGCCCGAGGACGACCTCGTACCAGCCCCAGATCAGGTTGCCCAGGGACGCCATGGTGGAGGAGATGCCGAACAGCAGCCAGGCGGTCCGGAAACGGACGCGGCGGCCTCGCGCGTACAGGAAGCAGGACACGGCGGCCGCGGCCGCCGCGGCGCTCAGTCCGAAGTCTCCCATGATCAGCGCGAGTTGCTCCGATCCCCAGCCGAAGGCGGCGCCGATCGCGTAGGCCGCGCAGACGACGGCGAGGACGAGCTGCGGCACCAGTCCCTGCCGGCGCTCCACGGCGGACGGGCGGGGCGGCAGGGCTTCCGGGACGGGGTGCTCCCGCGCCGCTCCGTCGAGCGTGGTCGCGGGGGCCGGCGCGCTCACCGGTTTCCCCCGGTGCGCGCCGCTCCGGCCGGGCGGGCCGGCCTCGCGCGGCGGGGACAGGGGTCGCCGGGGCGGCCGCAGCTCCGGGCGTGGTGACCGGAGGTGCGGTGACCGCGGGTGTGGTGACCGCCGTGCTGTCCCCGGCTGCGCGTGGCCGTGCGCCAGGGTCGCCGACGGCGGCTCAATCGCGTCGGATCGCTCGTCCAAAGGCCGTGCATCGCCCGTCGCCCCCCTCACAGTCTGCAATGTCAATCCCCCGCGCCGACGGTCAGCGGCGCAGCCCCTGTCGGGACGATACACCAGTCCCGTCACTCAGGGACATAGCTTCTCTACGCTCCGTGACGGTCGGCCGATATATGAGTACCCCTCGCGTCCGGGAAAACGCGGACGGTACTCGAAACGGACTACGCGCTTACCGCCTTCGTCACCAGGATCACGTTCCGGAGCTCCTCCCGGTTCACGAATCGGTTCAACTGGTCCGCCAGCAGCCGTTCGGCGCGTGGCCGGAAAGCGGAGGTGGGTCCGCCGGCGTGCGGGCTGACGAGAACGCCCGGAGCCCGCCACAGGGGGTGGTCCGGGGGGAGCGGTTCGGGGTCGGTCACGTCGAGGGCGGCGGTGATGCGGCCGCTCTCCACCTCGGTGAGCAGGGCCGAGGTGTCGACGACGGGCCCCCGGGCCACGTTGACGAGCAGCGCGCCGTCCTTCATCCGGGCCAGGAAGCCGGCGTCCACGAGGTGGTGGGTGGCCTCGGTGAGCGGGGTGGAGAGGATGACGACGTCCGCCTCCGGCAGCAGCGCGGGCAGTTCGGTGAACGGATGCACCGGCCCGCGCGCCGCGGCACGTGCGGAGCGCGCGACGCGCACCACCCGCGCGAGCTCGAACGGAACGAGCCGGTCCTCGATGGCCGCGCCGATCGCCCCGTACCCCACGATGAGCACGTTCCGGTCGGCGAGCGCGGGCCTGAAGCCGCCGAGCCACTCCCCCCTGTCCTGGGCCCGCACGAAGTCGGGCAGGCCGCGCAGCGAGGCCAGGACGAGGGCGAGCGTCAGCTCGGCCGTGCTCGCCTCGTGCACTCCGCGCGCGTTGCAGAGCCGTACGCCGGGGCCCAGGTGGTGCAGGCCGGGCTGCACGTGGTCGACGCCGGCGGACAGGGTCTGCACGACCTGGACCGAACCCATCAGCGGCAGCGGGCGCACCCCGACGTCGCCGGGCTTCATGTACGGCACGACGTAGAACGCGCAGTCGGCCGGGTCGGCCGGGTACTCCCGCGCGCCGTCCCAGAAGTGGTACCGCGGGCCCTTCGGAAGGCCCTCGATCTCGTCCGGCGGGAGGGGAAGCCATACGTCAGCGGTCATGGTCCGGAGGCTACGTCAGGGGTCCGCGGCGCCAGAGGTTAGGTTGGGGTCCGGGAAAGGGAGGGTCACGACCAGGTGGAGCGCAGGACGATCGGCGCGGCGGCGCTCTCGGTGGGGGCCGTCGGACTCGGGTGCATGCCGATGAGCTGGGCCTACAGCACCTCGCGGCAGCACGGCGGGGATTCGCTCAGAGCGGTGCACCGGGCGCTCGACCTGGGGGCGACGCTGCTGGACACGGCCGACATGTACGGCCCGTTCACCAACGAGCTCCTGCTGGGGCGGGTGTTGAGGCAGCGGCGCGGTGACGCCTTCGTGTCGACGAAGGTCGGCCTGCTGGTGGGTGATCAGCACATCGTGGCCAACGGCCGCCCCGGGTACGTGCGGAGGGCCTGCGACGCCTCACTGCGCCGGCTGCAGACCGACGTCATCGACCTGTACCAGCTGCACCGCGCGGACCCGGAGATCCCCGTCGAGGAGACCTGGGGCGCGATGGCGGAACTCGTACGGGCCGGAAAGGTGCGGGCGCTGGGGTTCTGCGCGGTCGGTGCGCGCTCCGCGCGGCGGCCCGGGGCCCGTCTGTACGACGCGACGGTCCGGCAGCTGGAGAGGGTGCAGCAGGTCTTCCCGGTGAGCGCGGTGGAGGCGGAGCTGTCGGTGTGGTCGCCCCAGGCGCGGGAGGCGCTGCTGCCGTGGTGCGCCGCGCGCGGTGTGGGGTTCCTGGCCGCGATGCCTCTGGGCAACGGTTTCCTGACCGGCACGCTGACACCGGGTGAGGGTTTCGAGGCGGACGACCTGCGGGCCAGGCATCCTCGTTTCACCGCCGAGATGATGGCCGCGAACCAGCCGATCGTGGCCGGTCTGCGCCGGGTCGCCCGCCGGCACGGCGAGGACGTCACCCCGGCGCAGGTGGCCCTGGCCTGGGTGCTGGCGCAGGGCGGGCAGGTGGTCCCGGTGCCGGGTGCCAAGCGGGAGCGGTGGGTCGCCGAGAACGCGGGGGCGGCGGACCTGCGCCTGACGGAGGCCGACCTGGCGGAGATCGCGGAACTGCCCGCGGCCCAGGGGTCGTGGGACTGAGGGGCGGAGGACCGCGCCCGGGGCCGGGGACCGCAGGCCCCGGGCGGGGGGACCGGGCCGGACGGTGGCCGGCGGTTCGGGTCCGCGCGATCGGGAACCTGTGGGGCGCGGGCGGTGTATGACAGGGAGAACCCGCCGCGTCGAAGGGACGACATCGTGCACCATCGAGCCGTTACGGCCGTACTGGCCACCGCCGCGCTCCTGCTGACGGCCGGCTGTTCGTCCGGCGACGGAGGACCGCCGGAGAAGGCCCCCGGTTCCTCCCCGAGCGGTCCGGCCGGGCGGTCCTCGTCCCCGGAGGGCCGTGCCGAGCAGGCTCCCCCCGCGAAGGGCTCGGTGGAGGTGCTCCGTACGGTCGGTACGGACCTGCGCTCCCCCTGGGGGCTCGCGCCCCTGGCCGACGGCGATCTGCTGGTGTCGTCCCGGGACGAGGCCACGATCAGCCGGGTCGACGCCGAGACGGGCGAGACGTCCGAGCTGGGCGAGGTGCCGGGGGTCTCGCCGGCCGGCGAGGGCGGCCTGCTCGGCATCGCGCTCTCCCCCGAGTACGCCTCGGACCGCATGGTCTACGCCTACTTCACCTCGGCCTCGGACAATCGCGTCGTCCGCATGCTCTACGACGAGAAGAAGCCGGAGGGCGAGCGGCTGGGCGCACCGGACACGGTGTTCCGGGGCATCCCCAAGGGGGTGGTCCACAACGGCGGCCGGATCGCGTTCGGCCCGGACCGGATGCTGTACGTGGGCACGGGCGAGAGCGGTGACACCGGCCTCTCCCAGGACGAGAAGTCGCTGGGCGGCAAGATCCTGCGGCTGACGCCGGAGGGCGAGCCGGCGCCGGGCAACCCGCTCCCCGACTCGGCGGTGTACTCGCTGGGTCACCGCAATGTGCAGGGCCTGGCCTGGGACTCCCGGCAGCGGCTGTTCGCCTCGGAGTTCGGCCAGAACACCTGGGACGAGCTCAACGCGATCGAGCCCGGTGCCAACTACGGCTGGCCGGAGGCGGAGGGCATGTCCGACGACGACGGCTTCCGCAGCCCGGTCGCCCAGTGGAGCACGGACGAGGCCTCCCCCAGCGGCATCGCGTACGCGCAGGGGTCGGTCTGGATGGCGGGTCTGCGCGGCGAGCGCCTGTGGCGGATCCCGCTCAAGGGCACGGAGGCCTCGGCGGACCCGCAGGCGTTCCTGGAGGGCGAGTACGGGCGGCTGCGCACGGTGGCCACGGCGGGCGGCGACAGGCTGTGGCTGGTCACCAGCAACACGGACGGCCGCGGCGACCCGGGCGGTGAGGACGACCGCATCCTGGAGGTGCGGGTGAGCTAGGCGCTGTCCGGCGGAGCATGGGCGGAGCCGTGGGCGGATCGCCGCCGCGGTGACCGTGCCGTGGAAGACGTGGGCCCCCTTGTCGTGACGGGTCGCGACCGCGCGGGAGTTCTTGAGCCGGTCGACGGTCCGCCCGACCTCGTGGCGACGCCGGTGGCGCTCGCGGCCGGACCCGGCGGGCCCGCCGCCCGCGCCGGCGACCGGCCCGCCGGTCCCGCTCCCCCGCCGTTTCGGCCGGGCCTTCGCTCCGCGGAACACAACGGGGCGCGGCCTTCCGGGCTCACGCCCGTGTCCCGCACGCCTCAGCTTTCCGCGACCGCCGGTTCGAGCAGGGACAGCGTCCGGTGGTCCGCGTCCACGCGTGCGCGGACCCCGAGGGGCAGCGGCAGGTTCGGCGAGGTGTGGCCGAAGTCGACCTGGGCGAGGACCGGGATGTCGCGCTGCGCCAGGACATCGAGCACCACGTCGCGCAGACCCGCGCGGTCCTCGCCGCCCTCGT
>NZ_LIRG01000807.1 GCF_001419695.1 Streptomyces prasinopilosus | reverse complement strand
GGAACTCGCCGCCGCCCACCCCGCCCTCGCGGACACTCGCTGGCAGCGCTCCCGGATCGGCACCGCCCTCACCCTCGACGACGCCGACCTCGTCACCGTCTCCTACGTCCTCAACGAACTGACCGAGGGCGACCGTGCCGCCCTCGTCGACGCCGTCGCCGGGGCCGCGCGGGCCGTCGTGATCGTCGAACCCGGCACCCCCGACGGCTACGCCCGCGTCATCGAGGCCCGCGACCGGCTGATCTCCGCCGGCTTCCGGGTCGCCGCCCCCTGCCCGCACAGCGCCGCCTGCCCCATCGTCCCCGGCACGGACTGGTGCCACTTCTCGGCCCGGGTCAGCCGCTCCTCGCTGCACCGCCAGGTCAAGGGAGGGTCCCTCGCCTACGAGGACGAGAAGTTCAGCTACGTCGCCGCCACCCGCCTCCCGGTGAGCCCCGCGCCCGCCCGCGTCGTCCGCAGGCCGCAGATCCGCAAGGGGCAGGTCCTCCTCGACCTGTGCGAGACGGACCCGGCCCTGCGCCGCACCACCGTCACCAAGCGCCACGGCGACCTGTACCGGGCGGCCCGGGACACCGACTGGGGCGACCCGTGGCCGCCGCCCCCGGCCGACGACGGCGAGGAGTAGGCACCGGGATCCGCCCTCTCGGCCCACGCGCCCTCGGAGCCCCACCCCAGGCCGACTCCACCGCCGAGAACAGTCTCTCGCCCATGGGGTGGAAAACGGTGCACAGGACGACGACATGGCCCGTGGGACCGGGTCCATGACCTGTTCCGGCGCTGGCGGCGGGACGGAACCTGGGCCGGGATCCTCACCCGGCTCCAGGCCGAGGCGGACACGAAGGGCCTGATCACCTGGGACGTGAACGTCGGCTCCACCGTCTGCCGGGCCCATCAGCACGCCGCCGGGGCGGTGAAAAGGGGGACCTTCAAAAGGAGCCGCCCGGCGGGATCTTCGTCGAGCCGGCCGAGCACGGCCTCGGACGCTCCCGCGGCGGCCTGACCAGCAAGATGCACCTCGCCGTTGAGCAGGGCCAGAAACCCTTGTCGGTGGTGATCACGGCCGGGCAGCGGGGCGACTCGCCGCAGTTCGAGCCCGTCCTGGAAGTCATCCGGTTTCCGAGGCTGGGGCCCGGCAGGCCGCGCAAGCGCCCAGACCGGGTGCGGGCCGACAAGGCGTACGACTCCCGCGGCAACCGCTCCTGCCTGCGCAGACGTGGGATCAAGGCCGCCATCCCCATCCCGGCGGACCGGGTCGGCAACCGGCAGAAGCGCGGCTCGCGCGGCGGGCGGCCGCCGACGTTCGACAAGGACGGCTGCAAGCAGCGGCATGCGGTCGAGTGCGGGAGCAACCGCCTCAAGCGCCACCGGGCCGTCGCCGCCAGGTACGACGAACTCGCCGCCCGCTGCGGAGCAGCCGTGCTGGTCGCGGTCCTCGACGAGTGGCTGTGACCAGCA
>NZ_LIRG01000806.1 GCF_001419695.1 Streptomyces prasinopilosus | reverse complement strand
GCTCGCCGCCCGCGGCGAGCGGACCGAGCCCAGCAGACCGAGACGGAGTGGCACCGGATGCAGCACGCAGTGGGTTCTCCGCTGCCGCCGCCCCACCGACCGGGGCACGGACCGGCCGACGGCTGGTCACCGGCCGCACATCATCCGGGAGCGCACCCCCCGGGAGCGCACCAGGGTCCCGCCCCGGTCCCCGGGCCGCCGTCGGCCCCCGGCTACCCCGGGCCGGCGCCGCAGCCCCCGGGCGTTCCGCGGTCCCCGTACCCGCCACCGGACACCACCGGGCACGTCCCCCTGCCGCCCGGCGGCCCCGTCGCCATGCCCAGTGCCCCGCGGGCCCCCGCGGCCGCCGACCCGGCCGGCACGACCCTCGCGGTCCTGCTCATCGGCCCCGCGGGGGCCGGGAAGACCAGCGTCGCCAAGTACTGGGCGGACCACCGCCGGGTGCCGACCGCGCACATCAGCCTGGACGACGTACGGGAATGGGTGCGGTCCGGCTTCGCCGACCCGCAGACCGGGTGGAACGACCACTCGGAGGCGCAGTACCGCCTGGCCCGCCGCACCTGCGGCTTCGCCGCGCGCAACTTCCTCGCCAACGGCATCTCCTGCATCCTCGACGACGCCGTCTTCCCCGACCGCCCCGTCGTCGGCCTCGGTGGCTGGAAACGGCATGTGGGGCCCGGCCTGCTGCCGGTCGTGCTGCTGCCCGGCCTGGACGTCGTCCTGGAACGCAACGCGGAGCGGTCCGGCAACCGCCGCCTCGGCGACGAGGAGGTCGCCCGCATCCACGGCCGCATGGCCGGCTGGTACGGCTCGGGCCTCCCGATCATCGACAACTCCCAGCTCGGCATACCGGAGACGGCAGAGGTCCTGGACGACGTCCTCGCCCGGTCCATCGCCAGCCCCCCGTCCTGGTGAGGCACGCGGCGCGGCCCGCCCGAGCCGCCGCGTCCGCCTGACCACCGCGCCCGACCGGCCGCGCCCGCCCGCCGCGGGCGGGCGCGGCCGGTC
>NZ_LIRG01000805.1 GCF_001419695.1 Streptomyces prasinopilosus | reverse complement strand
GCCGGTACCGGCCGTGGAGCAGCCTGCCGTCCCCCATCTTCCACCCCCGTCAGTGGTCGACGCGCCCTCCCCTGGCCCGTCCAGTATGGCGATGGGCCACCCGGTTCTGTACGGTGCCGCGTCCGCTCCGCGGGTCCTCGGGCCCACGGGCGGGCGCCCTGCCGGTACGGCGTGCCGCAGGGGTCAGGGTGTCGCGGGGGTCAGGGTGCCGAGGGGGTCAGGGTGCCGAGGAAGTCCGTGCAGGCCCGCGCGCAGGCCCGGCACACCTCGGCCGTGCGCTCCGCGCCGGGGTGCCCGTCGAAGGCGTGCGCGGCCTCGACGCACACCTGCCGGCACCACTCCACCTGGGCCCGGACGGCCTCCTCGTCCGTCTGGTTCTCCTCGGACAGCACGCGGCTGGTCGCGTCGCACACCTCGGCGCAGATGACGCCCTTGCGCCGTACGAGTTCCTGCGGTGTGCCGTCGCCGGGGTTCACCAGGCTCGCCCGCACCGCGCAGGCCCGTGAGCACTCCGCGCACGCCTGCGCGCAGGCGAACCGGTCCTCGAGATACCGGTACAGCTCCTGCTGGGACACCTGGGGCACCGGGGATGGCGTCGTCACACCGGGCGGGTAGCCCCGGCCGCGGGCGCTCAAACCACGGACGGCCGCACCGGGGACGGCCGTGCCCGCCCGGCCCGATACATCGGGCCGTCGGGGGTACCCGCACACCATGTCGAACCTTGTGATGAACGCCCTGACGCACGTCTCGCCGAACGCCTCACCGGACGTCCCGGCGGACTCCTCCTGGACCGGAGCGGCCGATCTCGCCGCCGGCCGCGGCGCCGTCGGCATCGGGCTCGCCGTGGTGGCCCTGCTGGTGGTGGGCCTGCTGATCGGCCTGTTCGCATCGGGCAGCCGCCGGGTTCGGCGCGGCGACTCCCCCAGGCCGCGTCCCGAGGAGCAGCCGCGCAGGCCCGAGGGCGGTCCGGTCCATGAGGTCCGCGAACGCCGGGAGCCCGACGAGATGCCCCGCGACGGTGAGCGCCTGGGTCCGCACGACCTGCACGGCGGCAGCTCCGGCAGCCGGACCGGCACCTCGCAGGAGCGTCCGCGCTGGGACGGGAAGGGCCGTATCTAGGACCTTGACGACGTTTGCCGTCCGCCCCGCCTGAGGGCGGGACGGCGGGCCGCGCCCCGGGGCGGGCCACGAGTTCACCGGTCGGATCACACGACCGCGGAACCGTGGCCCGCCCCTTCGTCTGCGCGAAGTGAGGCGGATCACAAGGGCCGGGTGCAGCGTGGGGCGGGGTCCAGCGTCTTTGTCCGGGTGCAGGGGATTGAACGGACGGGACGGTGGGGATGGAGCGGTTTCGGGCAGACGGCTTCGACGAGTTCGCGGCTGCCCGCTGGGGGGCGCTGCTCCATGTCGCGCGTCTGCTCACCGGCGGTGACCGGCAGCGTGCCGAGGACCTGGTGCAGGAGGCCCTGGTGAAGCTGTGGTTCGCCTGGCCGAAGGTCGCCGAGCAGGCGCCGGACGCGTACGTCCGTCGGATACTCGTGCGGCTGGCGGCCCGTTCCGCCCGGCGTCGCTGGTGGGGCGAGCGTCCGGTGGAGCAGTTGCCCGACCGGCCCGAACCGGGCGACGTGTCGTCGACCGTGGCGGAACGCTCGCGGCTGGAGGCCGCCCTGGCCCTGCTGCCGCCCCGGCAGCGGGCCGCGGTGGTGCTGCGCTACTGCGAGGACCTGCCCGAGGCCCAGGTGGCGCAGGTTCTCGGCTGCCCGGTGGGCACCGCCCGGTCCCATGCGTCGCGGGGCGTGGCGCGACTGCGGCAGATCCTGTCCGACGCCGTCAGACCCGTGGGGTGAAGGGAGAACCGATGGACGACTTCGAGCGGGAACTGACGCACATGATGCGCGGCGCCCGGCAGCAGACCCCCTTCGATTCCGAGCAGCGGAAGCGGCTGTACCGGGGCATCCGGGCCCGTCACCGGTCCCGGACGCTGTGGCGGGCGGGCGGCGTCGGACTGGTCGCGGGCAGCGGACGGTGATCGGCGGGTGGCTGTGAGCCCGAGCCGAGGCCGGGCAGCAGGGCGAGCCCGGCGCTGAGCCCGGCCACCGCCAGGGCGGAGCCGCCCGCCCGCCACAGCG
>NZ_LIRG01000804.1 GCF_001419695.1 Streptomyces prasinopilosus | reverse complement strand
GGCGCACACGGTGTGACGGCCGCTTCCCCCGGCGGCCCGTCCCCCCGGAGGACGGGATCCTTCAGGCGAACCGGGGGAGGAAGCGGGCGAGGGGGAGCGGCCGGAAGGGGTTCACCTGTCCGATGCGTGCAGGGAGGCCAGGTAGGCGTTGTACGCCTCGAGCTCCTTGCCCCCGTCGCGCTCCGCGGCCCGGTCGGTGCGCTTGGCCTGCCGCTGCTCCGAGGCGTACCACTGGAACAGCAGCGCGATCAGCACCAGCACGGACGGGATCTCGCTGAACGCCCAGGCGATACCGCCGGCCGCGTTCTGGTCGGAGAGCGCGTCGACGCCCAGCGAGGCCGGCGGGTTCTGGAAGGTCGTCACCATGGGGGTGGACGCCATCATCAGCGCGATGCCGAAGAACGCGTGGAACGGCATGCCCGCGAACAGCTCCAGCATCCGCATCAGGTGTCCCGGCCGGTGCGGGCCCGGGTCCACGCCCATGATCGGCCAGAAGAAGACCAGGCCGACGGCGAGGAAGTGCACCATCATCGCGATGTGCCCCACCTGGGAGCCCATCAGGTAGTCGAACAGCGGGGTGAAGTACAGCGCGTACAGGCTCGCGATGAACATCGGGATGGTGAACAGCGGGTGGGTGACGACCCGCATGTAGCGGCTGTGCAGCAGCATCAGCAGCAGCTCGCGCGGCCCCTTGCGGCCGCGGCCGGCCGGCGGCAGGGCGCGCAGCGCCAGCGTGACCGGGGCGCCGAGCAGGATCAGGATGGGCGACACCATGCTGATGACCATGTGCTGCACCATGTGCACGCTGAACATGACCATGCCGTAGTCGTTCAGACCGGTGCACATCATGAGCACGATGCTCAGCACGCCGATGAAGAACGACACGGTCCGTCCCACCGGCCACTTGTCGCCCCGCCGCACCAGGCGGACGACCGCCCAGCCGTACAGCGCCAGCCCCAGCAGGCAGGCGACGAGGAAGAACGGGTCCGCCGACCAGGCGAGTCCTCGCCCCAGCGTGAACGGCGGCAGATCCATGGTCATGCCGTGCCCGCTGTGATCCATCCGCCGGCTCCGTTTCGTGGGGGTTGTACGCCGTCTGTCCGCACCAGAGTAGAACCGCCCCCGATCGCGGCCGCGACCGGGGGCGGGTTCTCCCGGCGGCAGCCGGAACGGCGGGTGCTACAGGACACACTCCGCTTCGGCGTAACGGGCGTCCGGCACCGTCTTCAGCGTCTCGACGGCCTCGGCCAGCGGCACCGTCACGATGTCCGTCCCGCGCAGCGCCGTCATCCGCCCGAATTCCCCGCGGTGCACGGCCTCCACGGCGTGCCAGCCGAAGCGGGTCGCCAGCACCCTGTCGTACGCGGTCGGCGTCCCGCCGCGCTGGGTGTGACCGAGGATCACCGGACGCGCCTCCTTGCCGAGCCGCGCCTCCAGCTCCACGGAGAGCTGCCGCGCGATCCCGGCGAACCGCTCGTGGCCGTAGACGTCCTTGCCGCCCTCGTCGAAGTCCATGGTGCCGGCCCGCGGCTTGGCGCCCTCCGCGGCGACCACGATGGCGAACCGCTTGCCCGCGGCGAACCGCGCACCGATCTTCGCCGTCAGCTCGTCGATGTCGAAGGGCCGCTCCGGCACGACGATCGCGTGCGCGCCGGCCGCCATGCCGGAGTGCAGCGCGATCCAGCCGGTGTGACGGCCCATGACCTCCACGATGAGCACCCGCTGGTGGGACTCGGCGGTCGTCTTCAGCCGGTCCAGCGCCTCGGTCGCCACGCCGACGGCGGTGTCGAAGCCGAAGGTGACGTCGGTGACGGCGATGTCGTTGTCGATGGTCTTCGGCACGCCCACTATCGGCAGGCCGTTGTCCGACAGCAGCCGGGCCGCCTTCAGCGTGCCCTCGCCGCCGATCGGGACGATCGCGTCGAGACCGAGCTCCCGGACGTGCCCCCTGGCCCGCGCCACACCGTCCCGCAGGTGCTCGGGACGCACCCGGGAGGAGCCGAGGATGGTGCCGCCGCGGGCGAGGATGCCCCCCACCGCGTCGAGGTCGAGCTTGAGGTAGTCGCACTCCAGGAGGCCCTTCCAGCCGTCCCGGAAGCCGATGACCTCGTCGCCGTGGTCGACGACGGCGCGGTGGACGACGGAGCGGATGACGGCGTTCAGGCCGGGGCAGTCGCCGCCGGACGTGAGGACACCAATGCGCATAGCCCGAAACAACCTTCTAGCCGTGGGCCGGGACCGGACCGCGTCGTCCGGCTCGATTCCCGCCACCCTAGCGGCACCGGGGGGCGGGGTCGAAGCGCGCGTCCGTCTACTGGACGACCCCGCTCACCTGTGCGGACCAGCTGTCAGACGGGCCGGAGGGCACCGGCCCGTCCGACGCGGGCGCGGGTGTCACGCGGGCTGCTGCGAGGCCGCGATGCGCTCGCCGCGCAGGGCCTCGTACCAGTGGTCGTCGGTCGGCGGCAGCGCGTTGACGTCGAGGGCCAGCTTCAGCAGCAGGTCCGCGATCTGCGGGTTGCGGGCCAGCACCGGACCGTGCATGTACGTGCCGAACACGGTGTCGTTGTAGGCGCCCTCGGTGCCGTCCCCCGTGCCGTTCCCGTTGCCGAAGCGCACCCGGGCGAGCGGGCGGGCCGTCGGACCGAGGTGGGTGACGCCCTGGTGGTTCTCGAAACCGGTCAGCGGCGGCAGGCCCAGCGGCGGGTCGATGTCGCCCAGCACGTCGCCGACGCACCGGGCGCCCTCGCCGCGCACCGAGACGACGTCGAGCAGGCCGAGGCCGGGCTCCCGCTGGCCGAGGTCGTTGATGAACTCGTGGCCGAGGATCTGGTAGCCGGCGCACACGGAGAACACGATCGCCCCGTTGCCCACCGCCCGGTGCAGGCCGCCGTCCCGGCGCAGCCGCTCGGCGGCGAGCCGCTGCGGACGGTCCTCGCCGCCGCCGATCAGGTAGATGTCGCCGGACGTGGGGATCGGCTGGTCGCTGCGCACGTCCAGCCGGGCCACGTCGAGGCCGCGCTGCCGGGCCCGGCGCTCCACGACGAGCACGTTGCCCTGGTCGCCGTAGGTGCTCAGCAGGTCGGGGTAGATCCATACGATCCGCAGACCGTTGTCGCTCATGAAGTCACTGTCCTTGTGAGTACGTCGCGATGCGTCGCCGGCGTCAGTTGCCGACGCGGCGGCGCAGGTCCTGGAACGCGGTGTAGTTGGCGATGACCTCGATCCGGCCGGGCGGGCACAGCTGGAGCGCCTGGTCGAGGTCCTCGCAGACCTGGAACTGCTGGTTCGCCACCTCGAGCCGCACCGCGAGGTCCAGCTTCCGGTCACCGAGGACGACGATCGGGTGCCCGGTCAGCCGGGTGTAGTCGACGTCCCACAGCCAGGAGGTGTCGGTGCCGTCGGCGGAACGGGCGTTCACCGACAGGATCACCGGGGCGGGCGGGGGGTCGATGAGCGAGAACGTCTCCAGCCAGCCCGCGGGGTTCTTGGCGAGCAGCAGCCGCAGGTCACGGCCCTGGTGCTGGACGACGTCGTACCGGCCGGCGACGGCCTGCACCTGGTACATGCGCTCCAGGGCGACCTGCGGGGGCACCCCGAAGACCGCGGCGACGGCCGCGGAGCTCGCGGCGTTGGCCTTGTTGGCGCGGCCCGGCAGCTGGAGGTGGATCGGCCAGGCGGAGCCGTGCGGGTCGAGGACGTGGTCGCCGGAGAGCGCCCAGCTCGGGGTGGGCCGGCGGAAGCCGCACTCACCGCAGAACCAGTCGTCGCCGGGACGCTGCATCACACCGCCGCAGGACGGGCAGGACCAGGCGTCGTCCTTCCACATCTGGCCCGCGGCGACCCAGATCACATTGGCGGAGGAGGAGGCGGCCCACACGACCAGCGGGTCGTCGCAGTTGGCGACGATGACCGCCTTGGAACCGGCCAGGCCCTCGCGCCAGTTCTCCGCGAGCATCCGGGTCTCGCCGGCCCGGTCGAGCTGGTCGCGGGAGAGGTTGAGCAGGGCGATGCACTTGGGGTCGGTGTCCCGGGCGACGCCGGCGAGGTACTTCTCGTCGACCTCGATGACGCCGAACTTCGACTCCGAGCCGCCCGCGAGCGCCGAGGTGATGCCCGCGGGCATGTTGGCGCCCAGGGCGTTGGACACGACCGGTCCGGCGGCCCGCAGGGCCTCCGCGATGAGCCGTGTGGTGGTGGTCTTGCCGTTGGTCGCCGACACCAGGATGCAGTCCAGGTTCTGGGCGAGCCGGGCGAGGAGATCGGGGTCGAGTTTGAGGGCCACCCGGCCGCCGATCACCGAACCGCTGCCGCGTCCCGCGGCGCGTGATGCCGCTGCGACCGCCCTGCCGGCGGTCACGGCCAGCTTGGCCCGCGGCGTGAGCGGGTCCGAGTTGCCTGCCATCAAGTCTCGATCCTCCTTGGTACGCGCCGCGCCTGTGGCTGACGGCCACGTGGTGTGGACCTCAGCCTATCGAGATCCATTCGCACTCCAGAACCACGTCACCCCCCACGAGGCGGGCGTTGCTGCAAAGGACCGTACTCTGACCGCCATGCGAGACGGTTCCATCCCCGGTGTCCACGGTCGCGTCCGGCCCCTCACCCTGCTCGGCGACCCGGTGCTGCACGCGCCCTGCGGGGAGGTGACCGACTTCGGCCCGGAACTGGCCCGCCTCGTGGAGGACTTGTTCGCGACGATGTACGCCGCGCGGGGCGTGGGCCTGGCCGCCAACCAGATCGGNNGACGGACGGGGTGGTGGTGCGCGGCCCGGAGGGCTGCCTGTCGCTGCCGGGTCTGGAGGCGGGGACGGAACGCCACGACCACGCGGTCGTCGAGGGCCGCACGGTGACCGGGGAACCGGTCACGGTGCACGGCACGGGCTTCTTCGCCCGGTGCCTGCAGCACGAGTGCGACCACCTGGAGGGCCGTGTCTACGCCGACCGCCTGACCGGCTGGCGCCGGCGCAGGCTCGACCGCCGGGTGCGGCGGGCCCCCTGGAACGGACGGGACCGCGGGG
>NZ_LIRG01000803.1 GCF_001419695.1 Streptomyces prasinopilosus | reverse complement strand
CGGCCCTGTTCCCTCCCGGAGCGCCGCGCCGGGCGGTGCGGCGCCTCCCCGGACGGCGCCCCCTCGGGCGGCACGGCGCGGTCCCCCGGGACCCGCGGCAGGCCCCGGTCCTCCCCCGCCGCCGGCCGTGGGCCGCGGCGCCGGTGGTGGACCGTGCCGCCCGCCGGGTCGCGGGGCGGCGGCGGGCTCGGGAGCCGGCCCAGCAGCCGGGCCACGACGGCGTGCGGGCCGCCTTCCTCGAGCGCCTCCGACAGGTCCCGGCCCCACCGGGCCAGGTCCTCCAGGTCCGCGTCCCGCCCGGCGTCCTCCAGGAGCCCGGTCCACCGTCCGGCGACGGACTCGCCCTGGTCGCAGGCCTCCACGAGGTCCCGCAGCACCTGCTCCGGCATGGACCGCTCCCGCGCGCACAGCAGGTGGTACGACTCCGCGAGCCGCAGCTCCCGCCACTCCTCGTCGGCCCACAGCTCCGCGGTGTCCCGTCCGGTCTCCGTCTCCTCGCGCCACCGCCGGAAGACCGCCGCCAGCCGCCGCTGCCGCTCGGCCCACGTGCGCGGGAACCAGTCGCGCTGCAGGCGGAGCATGGGGGCGCGGACGACGTCGTGGTACCGGAGCCGCGGCGCCTGCCCGCCGACGAAGGGGAGGTCCCTCAACCACCCGTACAGCTCGTCCAGCCGGTCTTCGTCGTAGGCCTCCCCGTCGTGCGCGTCCTCGCGCCCGCGCCCCGTCAGGGCGGCCCCGAACACGTCGGCGTCCAGCCACCGGGGCAGTGCGCCCGCGAGGGCGGCGGCCCTGCGCACGGGGTCCCGTTCCCACTTCAGGAACCGGTCGACCGCCGTGGCGCTGGGGTCCTCCACGTCGCCGGGGCCGGCGGGACGGCTCTCGGCGAGGGTCGACACCAGGACCGGCAGCCCGCCGGTGAGCCGGAGCACCTCGGTGACGACGGGGTCGGCGACGACGCCCCGTGCGGCGAGCAGTCCGCGCACCTCCGCCTCCGTGAACGGCGCGAGCGGGAGGGCGGTCATGTGGTCCGCGAACCCGCTCCACCGGGCGGGGTCGGCGCGGCGCTGCCCGGCGGTCACCACGACGAGCGTGGCGGGGAGCGGCCCGTGGCGGTCGGTCGTCACGAGGTCGTGCAGCCAGCCGTCGAGGAAGCGGCCGGTCCGCTCGTAGGTGTCGAGGAACAGGACGGTCCACGGCACGTCCGAAGCCGCCGCGGACAGCTCGTCCACCAGGACCGGTGTGAGGACGCTCTCCGGGGAGAGGACGAGTCGCACGTCCTCGTGACTGCGGAAGCGCGCGCTCAGCCCGGCCCGCAACCGGTCCGCCCCCTGGGCGAGCTGGGCGGGGTCGAGGACGCCGGCGAAGGGGCCGACGCCGGGGATCAGACCCAGTCCGGCCAGTCCGGCCCGCGCGACGGTCATGCTTCCGGCCGACGGGGTCCCCTCCGGTTCCGGGGCCATCGCGGCGAGCGCGGCTGCCTCCGCCTCGTGGAGCCGTTCGCGGTGACGGGTGAGCAGCCGCTCCAGCCCTTTGAAGCGGTGTCCCTGCGCCGCGAACTGACGGCACATCATCTCCAGCGCCTCGGGCACGCTTCCCGCGCTCTCGTCGACGTACGCCGTCAACGCCCCGCGCTCCCGCGCGATCTGCTCGAACTCGCGGACCAGGAAGGTCTTCCCGACGCCCGCGTCGCCGTGCACGTGGAAGAGGAACCGGTGCCGTTCGTCCTCGGGCTGGACGTCGAAGTTCGCCCGGAACAAGCTCAGTTCGGCGGTACGGGCCACCAGCCCGGCACGCCGGCGGCGCTGGATCAACTCCTGCATGGACAGTCGCTCCTGCGCCACCCGCACACCCCTTCGCCCCGAGACCGACGGGCCCATTCTGGACCGCCGCCCCACGCCCCGAGCGGCCCCGGAGGAAAAACCCGCCGTGTCCACCACCGCTCCGCACGGCGTGCGGGCACGACGGGGGACGGCGCCGCCGATCGGCCGCGGAGTACGTTCCGGAGCACGGTTCCCCCGTGTGCGCTGCCGCGGTCGCCCCCTCCGGGCTCCCGAGGAACCCGGGACGGGCCGCCGGGACGCCCGGGACGGCGGCCGGCCGGGTCCGCTACCTCGTCGGCGAGGAGCGGCGGACGGCCCGCCCCGGGGACGCGTCCGCCCGGCGTCCCGGGGACACCGGCCGATCGTCCCCGGCGCCGTCGGACCGGCCGGGGTCCGCCGG
>NZ_LIRG01000802.1 GCF_001419695.1 Streptomyces prasinopilosus | reverse complement strand
CGGCGAGCAGCGGCAGCAGGCCGTCACCGGCGGAGTGACGCTCGCGGTCCTCGCCCTGCTGCCGCTGCTCGCCGCGCGCGGGCTGCTCGGACGCCGCGGCTGGAGCCGCGGCCCGGCCGTCATCACCCAGCTGCTGGCCCTGCCGGTGGCCTACAACCTGCTGCAGTCCGACAGCGTGGCCATCCCGGCGGGGATCGTGCTCGCGGTGGTGGCCGTCACGGCCCTGGTCCTGCTGCTGAACCCCGAGACGACCCGGGCCCTCGGCATCCGGGGGCCGGGGAACGCCGGGAAGTAGGACCCGCCCCGGTCCACGGCCCGGGCCGCCCCCGGAACTCACTCCTCCACGAGCAGCTTCTCCCGCAGCTGGGCCAGCGTGCGGGCCAGCAGCCGGGAGACGTGCATCTGGGAGATGCCCACCTCCTGGGCGATCTGCGACTGGGTCATGTTGCCGAAGAAGCGCAGCAGCAGGATCCGCTTCTCGCGCGGGGGAAGGTCCTCGAGCAGCGGCTTCAGCGACTCGCGGTACTCCACGCCCTCCAGCGCCTCGTCCTCCGCGCCCAGGGTGTCCGCGACCGCCGGGGACTCGTCGTCGGTGTCGGGGACGTCCAGGGACAGCGTGGAGTACGCGTTGGCGGACTCCAGTCCCTCCAGGACCTCCTCCTCCGAGATCGCCAGCTTCTCGGCGAGCTCGTGGACCGTGGGGGAGCGGCCGTGCTGCTGCGAGAGCTCGGCCGTCGCCGTCGTCAGCGCCAGCCGCAGCTCCTGCAGCCTCCGGGGGACGCGCACCGCCCAGCCCTTGTCGCGGAAGTGCCGCTTGATCTCACCGACGACCGTCGGGGTCGCGTACGTGGAGAACTCCACGCCGCGGTCCGGGTCGAAGCGGTCGACCGACTTGATCAGACCGATGGTGGCGACCTGGGTCAGGTCGTCCAGCGGCTCCCCGCGGTTGCGGAAGCGGCGCGCCAGGTGCTCGACGAGCGGCAGGTGCATGCGGACCAGCCGGTTGCGCAGCTCCGCGTACTCCGGGGTGCCGTCCCGCAGCGTGCGCAGCTCGAGGAACAAGGCACGTGCCCCGCTGCGGTCCTGCGGATCGCGCTGCGCGCCGTGCGTGCCCGGGGTGTCCGGGGTGCGCCGGATGCCCTGCGCGCCCGGCGTCCGCGGCACTTCGCTCTCGGCGTGTCGCTCGTGCTCGTTCATCGTCCCGCCCGTCGCCCTTCCCCGAGCGCTCGCCCCGTCCCCCGCCGCCGGCTCCCCGCGCGCCCGGTCTTCCCCGTGGCCGGGGGAGACGCCGGGGCGGCCGGCCGGCCTGCTCCGCGCGGCGGGGTCGTGCTGTCCGCCGTCCGGAGCTCCGGCCACCGCGGAGTCGTCCTCCGGGTGCGGCCGGGCCTGTTCCGGGATGGCGTCGATGCCCTCGATGCCGCCGGAGATCCGCTCGGCCGGCAGCTCGCGTGTGCCGCGTTCTTCGTCCCGCACCGGCCCGTCCTCGTTCCTCACGCCGGCCCGGGTCCCGCGCCGCGCTGTTTGTAGAGGCTGATCGAAACGGTCTTGTCCTCGTCCACGGCGGAGGAGACCTTGCCCGCGAGAGCGGACAGCACGGTCCACGCGAAGGTGTCGCGCGAAGGGGCGTGGCCGTCCGTGGTGGGCGCCGAGACGGTGACCTCGAGCGAGTCGTCGACGAGGCGGAAGACACAACTGAGCACCGAACCCGGCACGGCCTGCTGCAGCAGGATCGCGCAGGCCTCGTCGACCGCGATGCGCAGGTCCTCGATCTCGTCGAGGGTGAAGTCCAAACGGGCCGCGAGGCCGGCCGTGGCCGTACGCAGCACCGACAGGTAGGCACCCGCGGCCGGCAGCCGGACTTCCACGAAGTCCTGGGTCGCGGGCTCGCCTGCGATCTGGGACACCCTCACCTCCAAGGTGGTACAAGCATTCAGGATCGGGGTCGCCCCCGGACAACGCGATATGTGGTTCAGCGGTGACGCTACCGCGCTCCGGACGGTCCTGTCCCCGGGACCCCGACCCCATGCCGTCACTCATGGTAAAGCCACGGGCACGTTCCGTGGCTAGGGGTCTGCGGGCCCGAATGGGAAGAGCGCGCGCCGCATTGACGTACCCAGACGTCAGACGGTCGAACCGTCCGCGCCGCAGTCCTCTCGGGGCCGCGTCGGGAGGCGTCCGCGAGTCCTTGCCCGCGGCCCGTCCGCTCACGGGAAAGGACGCCCGGTGACGACGGCCGCGACCGTGCTCCCGCGCGGGAACGCGTTCTCCTCCGCCAGGGCGACAAGGGCGTAAAGCAACTTGGCGACATAGACACGCTCGACGGGGATGCCGTGACGGTGCTCGAAGTCCGCGGCGAACGCGTCGAGTTCCGGGGTGGTCCGGGCGTAGCCGCCGAAGTGGAAGCGGTCGTCCACGCTCCAGTCGCCGCGCGGGCCGCCGAACGCCTCGGTCTGCAGCTCCCGTGTCGCGGCGGCCAGGAAACCGCCCCGGAGCACCGGGACGCCCAGCGCGCGCCCGCCCGGGCCGAGTCCGGCGGCCAGCCCGGCGAGCGTCCCGCCGGTGCCGCACGCCGTGGCGACCACGTCCGCCCGGCCGGCCAGCTCCTCCCCGAGGGCCCGGCAGCCGCGCACGGCGAGGGCGTTGCTGCCGCCCTCGGGAACGACGTGGGCGTCCTCGGCGTCCGCCTCGCGCAGTACGGCCGCGAGGGTCGCCGGCGCGGTCTTGCCGCGGTAGGTCGCCCGGTCGACGAAGTGCAGCCGCATGCCGTCGGCCGCGCACCGGGCCAGTGAGGCGTTGAGGGGACGGCCGGCGAGTTCCTGGCCGCGCACCACCCCCACCGTGGGCAGTCCCAGCAGCCGTCCGGCGGCGGCGGTGGCCCGCAGGTGGTTGGAGTAGGCGCCGCCGGACGGCTGCTGG
>NZ_LIRG01000801.1 GCF_001419695.1 Streptomyces prasinopilosus | reverse complement strand
TCCCGGCCCTCCCGGCCCTCCCGGCCCTCTCGGTCCTCTCGGTCCTCTCGGTCCCACGATCAGGGTCTCGCCCCGGTCGGTGGTGCCGGCCGGGCCCCGGGGGAGGAAGCTCCCGTCCCGACGGCGGCGCCCCGGCACCCCCGGGTCTCGGACCCGCGCCTCCGCCGGTCGTGATCGCCGTCGGCGCGACGGTCCCGGCGGTGCGGGCGCCGGTGGTTGACCTTCACTTTGGGTGAGGCCGCAGCCTCAAAGGAGCCGGGCGGAGGACCCGGCGTCAGGAACGGGGGTGGGCGTGCACTTCGAGCTGCACCGGATCCGTGCTCGGGACCTCGTGCGGGAGGCCGACGCGCACCGGCTCGCCCGGCAGGCGCGGAGCGCACCGCCGGAGCCGGGGGCCGCGCCCGGGACGGGGGCCCGGGCGATGCGGCGGCCGGTCAAGGCGGATTCGCCGGGGAACATCCGGCCGGGACCGGGACCGGGACCGGGACCGGAGCCGGAGCCGGGGCCCGAGCCCCAGTCCGAACCCGGGCCCGAGCCCCAGTCCGAACCTGGGTCCGAGGCCCAGCCCCGGTCCCGGCCCGAGTCCCACGGCGGGGTCCGGTGACAGGGTCCGGGAGGTACGGGATCACCGTTGCGCGCGCGCCGCGCGGGCCCACTTCCCGAGGATCGGGACGCAGTGTTCGGCGAAGTGCTCGTAGTCCTCGGCGGTGTTGTAGACGTGGGCGGAGAGCCGCAGGTAGCCGATGCCGTCGAAACTGGTGAAGGCGGCCTCCACCCCCAGTTCCCCGGCCGCCCGGTCGCGCAGCGCGTCGGCCGAGACGCGGCTGCCGGCCAGTCCCCGGGGCAGCCGCACCAGCCGCATCCCGGGCACGGGCATGCCGACGTCCACCGGGTCGTCGAAGCCCGTCAGCGGGGCGAGCGCGGCGCGGACGGTCCGCTCGGCGTAATCGGCCAGGTCGTCCATGTAGCGGCGGGCGGCGGGCCAGCCCCAGGTGCTCTCGACGAAACCGATCGCGGTGGTGGCGGCGAGGGGGCCGGTGGCGTCGAGGGTGCCCTGCTGGTCGAAGCGTTCGGGGTAGGGCTCCCCGGCTCCCCAGGAGTCGATCAGCGGATACAGGTCGTCCCGCCGCGGGCCGCGGGCGACCAGGGCGGCGGTGCCGCGTGGCGCGCAGGCCCACTTGTGCAGGTTGCCGACCCAGAAGTCGCAGGCCGGCCCGGCGAGCGGGGCGGCGATCAGCCCCGGTGCGTGCGCGCCGTCGACGAGCAGGGGGATGTCGCGCCGCCGCGCCTCGGCGCCGATCCGCTCCACCGGCATGCGGCGGGCGGTCGGCGAGGTGATCTGGTCGACGACCACGAGGTCGGTGGCGTCGCTCAGTTCGGCGGCCACGGCCTCGTACGCCCGCTCCTCGTCCGCGTCCAGCGGCACCCTGGCCGTGCGGACCCGGCCGCCCCAGCGGCGTGCCAGGCGCTCGGCGCCCATGGTGACGGCGCCGTAGCCGTGGTCGGTGACGACGATCTCCCCGCCGCGGCGGCGTTCGAGGGCGGCGTGGACGACGCTGGCGCCGGCGCTCGCGTTCGGCACCAGGGCGAGGTCACCGGGGTCCGCCCCGAGGAACGCGGCGAGACCGGCCCTGGCCTGCGCGAGCCGCCGCGGCAGTGCGGGGAACCAGACCACCGGCGCGCTCTCCATCTCCTCCCGCATCCGCTGCTGGTGCTCCTGCGCCGCCAGCGGGACCGCCCCGAACGAGCCGTGGTTGAGGTGCCGCAGGGCCGGGTCCAGCGACCACGCGTGCAGGGCCGGCCGGCCGTCGGCCAGCAGCAGGGGCCGCGGTGCGGTGGTGACCTCGGTCTCGCTCATGTGACTCCCTTCCAGGTCCCGGGGGGGGGAGGCCCCCCGGGTACGGCCCTCCCGCACCGGCGGTCGCCGGACGTCCGGCACGCGGAGGCTCACGACGCATGATGGCCCGGGGGCGGGCCGACCGTCCCGGGCC
>NZ_LIRG01000800.1 GCF_001419695.1 Streptomyces prasinopilosus | reverse complement strand
CCACCACCGTGCCGGCGCCGCGGCGCCGGCACGGTGGTGGCCTCCCTGGGCCCGGACGGCGTCCTCGCGGTGACCCCCGAGGGGAACTGGCGCGTCACCCCGCCGGCCCGCCTCCGCGGCAACCCGACCGGCGCCGGCGACTCCCTGGTCGCGGGCCTGCTGTCGGGCCTGGTGGAACACCTGCCGTGGCCGGACCGCCTCGCCCGGGCGGTCGCCCTGTCGGCGGCGACGGTACTGGCGCCGACGGCCGGCGAGTTCGACCGGGCGGCCTACGGGGACCTGCTGCGCCGGACCGTGGTCACGAGCGAGGCCGAGGCCGCGTAGCGGCCCCCGCCGGCCGGTCCGGGCCCGCCCCTACTTCTTGACCTGGCCTTCCTTCAGCCACAGCTGGTCCAGCAGGACGTTGCACTTGTCGCCGTCGGCGCAGGAGACCGAGAGCGTGTTGGTGCCCTTGTTGAGGGTGGGCCAGGCGAAGGTCTGGGTCCAGCCCTTGGCGAAGTCGCCGTTCTCGGCGCGGGCGAAGTTGTCCATGTTCAGCTTGTTGCCGAACTCCTTGCCGTTGACCGTGAGCGTCATCGACTGGGGGTCGTCGGTGGTGCTGTAGCGCACGAAGACGGTGTAGGCGCCGTCCTCCGGGATGCCGTCGACCGTCCAGGTGACCGAGGCACCCGGCTGGTTGAGGTCCTTCACGTAGATGCCGCCGTCGGACTGCGCGCCCTCGGTGTCCGAGGCCAGGGCCGCGCCGCCGTCCAGGCGGAGCGCCTTCGCGTCGATCGTCGGCAGCTCGGCCGCTTCCTCTTCCTTGTCCTCGCCGCTCGCCGAGGGGCTCGGTTCGGCGGTGCTCTGGGACTGGGTCGGCGACGCGGCGGCCTCGTCGCCGCCCTTGCCGTCGTCGTCGTCGCCGCTGATGATCGCCACGCTGATGCCGATGACCACCGCGGCGAGCACCGCGACGGCGCCGATGAGCAGGCCCTTGGTGTTCGGGCCGCGTCCCCGGCCGCCGCCGTGACCGCCCCGGCCGCCCGGGGACGGCGTCGAGACGGTGGGGGCGCCGGGCAGCGTCTCCGGCGCCGCGTAGTTCGCGTTCGGCTGGCCGTACGTGCCCTGCTGCTGCGGCGCCTGCGCCGCGGCGCCCTGCTGGCCGTACTGACGCGTGCCGACCGGCCGCACCCGGTTGACCGAGTTCGGGTAGCCGTAGCCCCCGGACGGCGGCTGGGCTCCGTTGGCCTGCCCGTCGGCGTAGAGGTAGCCGAACGGGTCGTCGTCCTCGGGCGTGCTCGCGCCGTTGTTGCCGGGCGTCATCCCTTGGTACTCCTAGCTGCGGATCGGATGCGGTACGGGTGCTGAGAAGGGCGAGCCTACCCTCACCCCCTGTCGAATTTACTCGAACGGGGGGACCCCCACCCGACGGCCCGTGCGGGGGGCTGCGGCCGCATCAGCTCACTGAGCTGCGGTTCATCCCGCACGCCGATGCTGTTTGGGACGAGATCGTTTCTCGATGTACATCCGCTCGTCGGCCGACTTCAGCACTTCGTCCGCCGTCATGCCGCAGTGGGCCCATCCGATGCCGAAGCTGGCGCCGACCCGCACGGCCCGGCCCTCGGCCCGGATGGGCTGGATGATCTCGTTGCGCAGCCGCACGGCGAGGTCCTGGGCGTCGGCCCGGCCGAGCCCGTTGGCGAGGATCACGAACTCGTCGCCGCCGAGCCGGGCGACGGTGTCGCCGTCCCGGACGCCTTCGCTGAGCCGGCGGGCGACCTCGATGAGCACCGTGTCGCCCGCGTTGTGCCCGAACCGGTCGTTGATCGACTTGAAGCCGTCGAGGTCGCAGAAGAGCACCGCGAGGCCCTTGGCGCCGTCGTCGTGGTCCGCGGCGGGAGCGATGGCGTGCACGTGGTGGTCGTACCCGTCGAACCCCTCGGCCTCGGGCGGGAAGTCGAAGTCGTGGCCGCGATCGAAGGCGGGCGGGCCGTGGGCGGCGTCCTGGGAGCCGAAGGACTCGAAGGCGGCCATGGCGTCGTCCCCGCCGGCGGGCAGCATCGACGGGCGCTGCCGGCACAGGCGGGCGGAGAGCCGGGCGCGCAGCTCCGCGGAGTTCGGCAGGCCGGTGAGGGAGTCGTGGGAGGCGCGGTGGGCGAGGTGCAGCTCGCGGCGCTTGCGCTCCTCGATGTCCTCGACGTGGGTGAGCAGGAAGCGCGGCCCGTCGGCCGCGTCGGCGACCACGGAGTTGCGCAGGGACACCCACACGTAGGTGCCGTCCCGGCGGGCCAGCCGCAGCTCGGCGCGGCCGCCCTCGGCGGAGGTCCGCAGCAGGGTGCCGATGTCCTCGGGGTGCACGAGGTCGGAGAAGGAGTAGCGGCGCATCGCGGAGGCGGGCCGGCCGAGCAGCCGGCACAGCGCGTCGTTGGTGCGCAGGATGCGCCCGTGCTGGTCGCCGCCCATCTCCGCGACGGCCATCCCGGACGGGGCGTACTCGAAGGCCTGCCGGAAGCTCTCCTCGCTGGCGCGCAGGGCCTGCTGCTCGCGCTCCAGGCGGACCAGGGCGCGCTGCATGTTGGAGCGCAGCCGGGCGTTGCTGATCGCGATGGCGGCCTGGAAGGCGTACATCTGGAGCGCTTCGCGGCCCCAGGCGCCGGGCAGCCGGCCGTTGCGCGGGCGGTCCACGGAGAGCACGCCGATCAGTTCGCCGGCTCCGCCGCCCTGCGGGCCGGGGGCGTACATCGGGGCGAAGAGCCGGTCGGCGGGGTGCCACTCGTCCTCGAAGCGGGGGGCGGGCCCGTCGGTGTACCACTGCGGGACGTCGTCGTCGTCGAGGACCCAGCCCTCGGTGTGCGGTATGAAGATCAGGTCGCCCCAGTTCTCTCCCATGGAGAGGCGGCGCTCCCAGGACTCGCGCGAGCCGACCCGGCCGGTGATGAGGGCCTCGGCGGCCGCGTTGCCCGACAGGGCGGCCACGACCAGGTCGCCGTCGGGGCGCACGAGGTTGACGCAGGCCAGTTCGTACCCCAGGGCGTCGACGGCGCCGTCGGCGACGGTCTGGAGGGTGTCGGCCAGGCTGCGGGCCGTGTTCATGTCGGCCATGCCCCGGTGCAGCTGCCGCAGGGAAGCAAGGCGGACATAGGGCTCCGACTCGGTCTCCACGCTCACCCTCCCCCCGGGACCTCGCAGCGAATCAAGCGTTCTCATCGGCGTATCGTCCTGGCAGTCTCCCCGCCACTGAATCACAGCGCGCTGCCCACTCGGTACACAGGGTCAACAATTATCGTCCCTTGTGACTCAAGTCACAACCAAACGTGAACAATTGAGAGACCTTTCCGCGGTTTCTCCGGCCGTTCACCGGATATGCCGGATGCGTGGCATGCGCCGCATGCGAATTCCGCACCCCTTCCACAGGGTTCGGTCCGTGGGTGCCGGTTTCGCGCGCGTGGGGCGCGGGAGTCCGTCGCTGGTCCTAGGTCCCCCCTCGGGCGGAGGCCCGATGCGGGGTGCATGGAGCGGAGACTAGCGTTCCCGGTGTGCTGAACACTCCCGTACCCCCGTCCGCGATCACCGCCGTCCCCGCCGCCCGGCATGCTGAGGGGGTGAGCGACGACGAGTTCCGCGCAGCCATGTCCCGTCTGGCCTCCGGCGTGGTCCTGGTGACCGCGCAGGAGCCGTCGCTGGACCCGGACGACCCGCGGGCGCCGGCCGGCGAGGACGTCGGCATGACCGCGACCGCGTTCCTGTCGGTCTCCCTGGATCCGCCGTTGGTGCTGGTCAGCCTGCGTGAGGGCTCCCGCATGGACGACCTGCTCGACGAGCAGCCGCTGTGGTCGGTGTCGGTCCTGTCCGAGAGCCAGCGGCACATCGCGGGCCGCTTCTCGATGAAGGGCCGGATCAGCGACCGCCTGCTCTTCGAGGACATCCCGTACGTCCGGGGCGAGCACAGCGGCGCCCCCCTGGTCGGCGGCGCCCTCGCCACCCTGGAGTGCCGCACCGAGCAGCGGGTGCCGGCCGGCGACCACACCCTGGTGATCGGCCGCGTCCTGGCGGCGGACGTACGCAGCGCGGACGGCGGCCCGCTGACCTACTTCCGGGGCCGTTACCGGCACCTTTCCTGAGCCTTTCCCGGTGCCCTACGGACCGGAAATTCCTTTCCTTGAAAGGGAATTGCGTCCCTACGCCACCCGAGTGACAAAGAACACAACTCCCCGCCCCGAAGAGATCACCCCGGAAAACCTCGACGCCGCCCCCGGCATACGCGTCCGGCCCGGCCAGGAGTTCGCGGTCGCCCCGGTCGTGAAGTCCCTCGCCGAGGCATACGTCCACCCCGGTCCCGCCTGGCTCCGACTGGCTCCGA
>NZ_LIRG01000080.1 GCF_001419695.1 Streptomyces prasinopilosus | reverse complement strand
TCTTGGACGGCTGCACGGCGTAGCCGCCGACCGCGCAGCCGGCGCCGATGACCAGAACGCGCTGTCCGGCCGGCGGCCTGACGGGGTCGAACAGGGCCTGGTACGCGGTCAGGCCCTGTTCGACCACGGCAGGCCGGCGGCCGGACAGCGCGTGCTGGTCAACGGCGCCGGCGGCGCGGTCGGCGGCTACGCCGTGCAGCCGGCCAAGAACGCCGGTGCCCACGTCATCGCCACGGCCGGCCCGCGCAGCAGCGAAGCGGTCGCGTCCGCCGGCGCCGACGAAGTCATCGACCGCACCACCACCGGCGTGACCGCGGGGGTGACCGAACCGGTCGACGTCGCACTCCACCTCGCACCGGTCGACCCGGCCGAGCCGGCCGCGCTGGTCACCCTGGTCCGCCCCGGCGGGGTCGTCGTGAACACCACCGTGTGGATGCCCGCCCCCAGCGACGAGGAGCGCGACGTGCGGGGCGTCGACCTGTTCGTCCGGAGCGACGCCGCCCAATTGGCGCAGCTGGTGGCGTTGACCGACCGCCGCGAACCGCGCGTCGGCGTCGCCGAGCGGGTGCCGCCGGCCGAGCTGCCGGCCCTGCACGCACGAGCCGCCCGGGGCGCGGTGCACGGCAAGGTCGTCGTCGTCCCGTCCACCGCCTGGCACCGGTCCTTCCTTCCACCGGACGGGAAGGACCACGACGCCCGGCTCGGACCTCGGAAACGCCGCCGCGCCGGCCCCGACGGCCGGCGCAACGGCGGGCCCCTCGGGGGCGGCGCGGATTCTCCCCGGTGTCCGCCGGGGCCCGCGGCGGGTCAGCCGGTCGCGGGCAGGCCCAGCAGGACGTCCGTGTACTTGAGGACGGCGAGCAGCAGTCCGAGGACGCCGAGGGCGACACCGGCCCAGGCGACCGACTTGATCCAGGGCGCCCGGGCGGCGCCGGGCGCCCCGAACGCGGGCCGCGCGAGCGTCACGACGCCGATGACCAGCGCGGTCAGGGCGAACAGGCCGCCCCACAGCGCACTGGTCCGCCAGGCGTCTCCGTAGATCTCCTCGACCTGGGTGGCGACGGTGGAGTCCGCGGCCGTCCGCAGCTGGCCGACGAGGGTCTCGCGGGCGGCGGCCACCGTGCCGATCCAGCTGCCGGTGAGCGAGACGACGCCGAGCCCGGCGGAGACGATCGCCGCGGCGCCCTGCCCGACGGCGGTGGCGCCCCGGGCCTCCGGTTCCGGGGCCGTGCCCGGCTCCGCCTCCGGGTCCGGCTCCGTGGCACCGCTGCCGGCGTCGACGGCCGGCCCGGCCTCGGCCCCTCTCCCGTGCATGCCCTCGCTCTCGGCCTCGGCCGCTTTCCCGGTCTCGGTGTCGGTCTCGGTGTCGTTCTCGTTCTCGGTACCCATGAGGCGCACCGTACGGACGCTCTCTGAGAAGGACCTTAACCGTCGTGGTGCACCGCGCGTGCCTGCCGCCACTCGGGTGCCAGGACCGACCACACCTCCAGGTCGTGCCGTACGCCGTGGTGGAGGTGGGCCTGGCGCCGTACCCCGTCGCGGGTCATGCCGAGGCGGCGGGCGGTGGCGAGGCTGGGCTCGTTGCCGGCGGCGGCCACCCATTCCACGCGGTGGATGCCCCGCTGTTCGATCACCCAGTCGATCAGGATCCGCATGGCGCGGGTGACGAGTCCGCGCCCGGTGGCGGCCGGTTCCAGCCAGCAGCCGACCTCGCAGGTGCCGCCCTCGGCGTCGAAGTTCAGTGTGAGCACCCCGCCCACGAGGGTGCCGTCCAGCCACAGGCCGTGCAGCGCGGCCGTGTCGGCGGCGCGGAGGTCGGCGTACCGCTGGAGGGCCTCCCGGGCGGTGGGCACGTCGACGGCCCGGGAGCCGAAGGGGACGTACCGGTTGATGAATTCCCGGCCCCGGTCCAGGTGGGCGAGGAACTCCTCCGCGTGCCAGGGCTCCAGGGGGCGCAGTTCGGCCCCGTCGTCACCCAGTCGTATGGCGTACATCCGTCTTCCGCTCCTGCTCGGCGGGCACGTCCTCCGGCCCGGCGCCGGTGGTGGCGGCCAGCCTCTCATGGGTGGCCCGGCTCTCGGGCGGCTCGATGCTGATGCGCGGCAGGATCCGGTCCAGCCGGCGCGGCAGCCACCAGTTGGCGCCGCCGAGCAGGTGCATGAGGGCGGGGACGAGCAGGGTCCGCAGCACGAAGGCGTCGAGGGCGACGGCGACGGCGAGCGCGATGCCGAACATCGCTATCACCCGGTCGCCGGTCAGGACGAAGGCGAGGAAGACCGAGATCATGATCACGGCGGCGGAGTTGATCACCCGGCCGGTCTCGGCGAGGCCGACCCGTACCGCGCGCCGGTTGTCCCCGGTCTCCAGCCATTCCTCGTACATCCGGCTGACCAGGAAGACCTGGTAGTCCATGGAGAGCCCGAAGAGGACCGACACCATGATCACGGGCAGGAAGGGCTCTATGGGGCCCCCGCTGCCGAGGCCCAGCAGTTCGCTGCCCCAGCCCCACTGGAAGATCGCCACGACCACGCCGAAGGTGGCGGCGACGGCGGCCACGTTCATCGCGGCGGCCTTGAGCGGAATGGCTATGGAGCGGAAGGCGAGCAGGAGCAGCAGGCAGCCCAGGCCGACGACGACGCCGACGAAGAGGGGCAGTTTGCCGATGATGACGTCGGCGAAGTCGTCGTAGCCGGCCGTCACGCCGCCGACCCGCACGTCGAGGGCGGTGCCGGTCTCGGCGCGCGGCAGGACGTCCTCGCGCAGCCGGTCGACCAGGTCGCTGGTCCGCTTCGACTGCGGGGAGGAGTCGGGGACGACGGTGAGGTACGCGGTGCCGCCGTCGGCGCTGTGGACCACCGGCCCGACGCCCGCCACGCCCTCGGCCTCGCGCAGGGCGGGGCCGAGTCGGTCCAGGGCGAGCCGGTCGGCGGCGCCGTCCACCTCGGTCACGAGGGTGAGCGGGCCGTTGACGCCGGGGCCGAAGCCGTCAGCGAGGAGGTCGTAGGCCTGGCGGGTGGTGGAGGTCTTCGGGTCGTTGCCCTGGTCGGACGTGCCGAGGTGCAGAGCGGAGGTGGGCAGTGCCAGGACCGCCATGACGGCCAGGGCGAACGCGCCGAGCAGCTTGGGCCTGCGCTCCACGAACGCGGCCCAGCGGGCGGCGAAGCCGGTCGGCGGCTCCGGCTGCGGTCCGGCCTCGGCCAGCCGGCGCCGTTCGCGGCGGTTGAGCGCGCGCATGCCGATGAGCGACAGCAGCGCGGGCAGCAGGGTGATGGAGGCGGCGACGGTCAGCACCACGGTGAGCGAGGCCGCGACGGCGACGCCGTTGAGGAAGTTCAGCCGGAGGATCAGCATGCCCAGCAGGGCGATGCACACGGTGGCCCCCGCGAACACGACCGCGCGTCCGGTGGTGGCGACGGCCTCGGTGGCGGCGTCGGCGACGGACAGCCCGCGCTTCAGTCCGCGCCGGTGCCTGGTCACGATGAACAGCGCGTAGTCGATGCCGACGCCGAGTCCGATCAGCATGCCCAGCATCGGCGCGAAGTCGGCGACGGTCATGACGTGCCCGAGCAGCACGATCGAGGCGTACGCGGTGCCGACGCCGACCAGCGCGGTGGCGATGGGCAGCAGCGAGGCGGCGAGCGAGCCGAAGGCGAGGAAGAGGACGACGGCGGCGACGGCCACTCCGACGATCTCGGCGAGGTGCCCCTCGGGCGCCCCGGTCATCGCGGCGGCGCTGCCGCCCAGTTCCACCTGGAGGCCGTCGGTCTCCGCGGCCCGGGCCGTCTCGAGCACGGCCGCCGCCTCGCCCTCGTCGATGTCCTTGGCCAGGTCGTCGAAGACGACGGTGGCGTAGGCGGTGCGGCCGTCCGCGCTGATCCCGCCGGTGCCGTCGTCCCCGTACGGGCCGGTCACGGCGGCGACGCCGGGCAGATCCTCGATCCGGTCCAGGGCGCGGGTCATGCTCTGTTCGACGCCGGAGTCCAGGACGCTGCCGGACGGGGTGTGCCAGACGACGGTGTCACTGTCGCCCGAGAGGTCCGGGAACCCTTCGCGCAGCAGCTCGGTGGCGTGCCCGGACTCGGTGCCGGGCACCTCGTAGTCGTTCGAGTACGCGCTTCCGGCGGCGAGGGCTCCGGCCGCGACCCCGCCGAGGGCGAGGAGCCACAGCAGAACGGTGATCAGACGGCGTCGGACACACCAGCGTGCGAGTGCTGTCACGGATCATGCTCCAGAGTGACTGTCGGTGGATCTTTGGCCGGGGACAGTCGCTCGTGACCGAATAGCCCGCAAAGAACACATGAGCAAGGAATTCATACTCTTTCAGCCCATAGTGATCGTTGGGGACATTCGTGCGTTTACTCACATGGCGCGGAACGGGAATACGTCACGCCGAGCGTCCCCGATCCGCCTTCGGGCGTGGGGCCGCTCACCCGTACCGGGGTCAGTCGAACTGGTCCCCCAGCGCCATCACCATCAGTCCCGCGACCGACAGCCACAGCGCCCTGCGGGTCCGTCCGCGCGAGCCCAGCACGGCGGCGAGTGCGCAGGTGCCGGCGCCGCAGGCGTAGGCCACCGGGACGAGGGCCGGGACGGAGTCGGTGAGGCGGAGCAGCGACGCGGCCGTCCCGGCCAGGGCGAGCGCGGCTCCGGTGCCGGTCGCGGCCCACCTGGCCCGGCGGGCCTCGCCTCCCTGGTCTTCCTGGTCTTCCTGGTCGCCCCAGGCACCCTGGGCGTCCTGTCCCTGGTCGTCCCGGTCGCCTCGATCGTCCTGCTCCCCGCGCCCGGCGGCTCCGGCATCGTCGCCGTGCCCGGCCTCTTCAACCTCTTCGGCCTCTTCGGTGCGGGTGTCCGGGGGCGAGTCGGAATCAGCTCGTCCGCTCATGCCGCGGGAGCGTACCGTCCCACCTCCGGAAACCGGGATGCGGGGTGCGTGATCCCCTGCTAGCGTCCGTCGGTCCGACGTTCCGCGGCAGCCGCCGCTCCGGCCGAAGCAGGTGCTTTGATGACGGTCCGCCCGATCTCCGACGTGACCCCTTCCCCCCGTACGGACCCAAGGAGCCCGTTCACCGATGTCGGACATCACCCCGCACGACGACCTCACTAGCCGCCTCACCCTCCCCCGGTATCCGCGCAGCAGCGCCTACGACGCCCGCTGGTCCGTCGAGAACGCGATGGGCCCGCACCCGCTGTGGCTGCTGGAGTGGCTCGCCCCGGCCCTCGGCCTCGACGGCCTGCGTCCCGGCGCCCGCGTGCTCGACCTGGGCTGCGGACGCGCCATGACGTCCGTCTTCCTGGCCAGGGAGTACGGCTTCCAGGTCACCGCGGCCGACCTGTGGATCGGACCGGACGAGAACGCGCGCCGGATCGCCGCGGCGGGCGTCGCCGACCGGGTGCTGCCGGTCCTCGCCGAGGCGCACGACCTGCCCTTCGGGGACGAGAGCTTCGACGCGATCGTCTCCGTCGACGCGTACCAGTACTTCGGCACCGACGACCTGTACCTGCCGTCGCTGACCCGGCTGCTGAAGCCGGGCGGGCGGATCGGCGTCGTCGTCCCGGCGGTGCGCCGGGAGATCGAGGGCAGCGAACCGCCGGAGCACCTGAAGCCCTTCTGGGAACCCGGGTTCTGGTGCTTCCACACCCCCGCCTGGTGGCACCGTCACTGGACCCGCAGCGGGGCCGTGGAGGTCGAGGCGGCCGACTGGCAGCCGGACGGCTGGCGGGACTGGCTGCTGTGGTGCGACGTCGTCGCCGAGGAGAGCACGGAGGAGTTCCCCGTGCGGTCGAGCCGTGAGAGCGCGCGGATGCTGCGCGTGGACGAGGGCCGCACGCTCGGCTTCGCCCGCGTGGTGGGACGCCGGCCCTGACCCCGGACCGGCCCTGATCCCGGGTCGGCGCCGGCCTCGCGGGGCAACGGTCCCGGCGTCATGAGGTACCGGTGCCGGACGCGCCACGGCGCCGGACGTACTGAGGAGGGGGACGCACCGGGTCCGGTGCGTCCCCCTCCTCACTCTCCCGTGCCGCTGGGCGGCACCGCGGGCTCAGCCCTCGACGCCCAGCTCCTGGAGGATCAGCTCCTTGACGCGGGCCGCGTCCGCCTGGCCGCGGGTGGCCTTCATGACCGCGCCGACCAGTGCACCGGCCGCCGCCACCTTGCCGCCGCGGATCTTGTCCGCGACGCCCGGGTTGCCGGCGATGGCCTCCTGCACGGCGGCGGTGAGCGCGCCGTCGTCGGAGACGACCTTCAGGCCGCGCTTGTCGACGACCTCGTCCGGTGTGCCCTCGCCCGCGAGGACGCCCTCGATGACCTGGCGGGCCAGCTTGTCGTTCAGGTCGCCGGAGGTCACCAGCGCGGTGACGCGGGCGACCTGCTCGGGCGTGATCGCCAGCTCGTCGAGCGCCCTGGCGGACTCGTTGGCGGCCCGGGCCAGCTCACCCATCCACCACTTGCGGGCGGAGGCCGCGTCGGCGCCGGCGTCGATCGTGGCGACGATCAGGTCCAGCGCACCGGCGTTGAGGATCGCCTGCATGTCGGTGCCGGAGATCCCCCACTGCTCGCGGAGCCGGTTGCGGCGCACCAGCGGCAGCTCGGGCAGCCCGGCGCGCAGCTCCTCGACCCACGCGCGGGAGGGGGCGACGGGGACCAGGTCGGGCTCCGGGAAGTACCGGTAGTCCTCGGCCTCCTCCTTCACGCGGCCGGAGGTCGTCGACCCCGTGTCCTCGTGGAAGTGCCGGGTCTCCTGGATGATCGTCCCGCCGTCGTTCAGCACGGCGGCGTGCCGCTGGATCTCGAAGCGGGCCGCGCGTTCCACGGACCGCAGCGAGTTGACGTTCTTCGTCTCCGAGCGGGTGCCGAACTTCTCCCGGCCGTGCGGGCGCAGCGACAGGTTGACGTCGCAGCGCATCTGGCCCATCTCCATGCGGGCCTCGGACACGCCGAGCGCCCGGATGAGTTCGCGCAGCTCGCGCACGTAGGCACGGGCGACCTCGGGGGCCCGCTCGCCGGCTCCCTCGATCGGCTTGGTGACGATCTCGATGAGCGGGATGCCGGCCCGGTTGTAGTCGAGCAGGGAGTGGGACGCGCCGTGGATGCGGCCGGTGGCGCCGCCGACGTGCGTCGACTTGCCGGTGTCCTCCTCCATGTGGGCGCGCTCGATCTCCACGCGGAAGGTCTCGCCGTCCTCCAGCTGCACGTCGAGGTAGCCGTCGAAGGCGATCGGCTCGTCGTACTGGGAGGTCTGGAAGTTCTTCGGCATGTCCGGATAGAAGTAGTTCTTCCGGGCGAAGCGGCACCACTCGGCGATCTCGCAGTTCAGCGCGAGGCCGATCTTGATCGCGGACTCGACGCCGGTCGCGTTGACGACCGGGAGCGCGCCCGGCATGCCGAGGCAGGTGGGGCAGGTCTGGGTGTTCGGGTCGGCGCCGAGCGTGGTCGAGCAGCCGCAGAACATCTTGGTCCTGGTGCCGAGTTCGACATGGACCTCGAGGCCCATGACGGGGTCGTACGACGCGAGTGCGTCCTCGTACGACACCAGGTCGGTCGTGGTGGTCACGGTGTAACTTCCCTCTCAGCCCAGCAGGACGTCGTCGTCGCCCAGCCGCTTCAGCTCGCGGTACAGGATGGCGAGGCTCGTGACGATCGCGACGGCGGACACGGTGGCGTCGATCAGGACCAGGGTGTCCTTCTCGTGCCGCGCCTTCTTGACGCGCTTGGCGACGCCGAGCGCGCCGAACGCGGTGGCGGCCATGGACAGGTACGTGCCGGACCGGGACTTCTTGAAGCCCTTGGCCTTGGTCAGTGCGCTCACAGCGACGGTGCCTCCTCGATCAGCGGGTGGCCCCACTTTTCCACGAAGGCCGCCTCGACGGCCGCGCCGACCCTGTAGAGGCGGTCGTCCTTCATGACCGGGGCGATGATCTGCAGTCCGACCGGCAGGTTGTCCTCGGGCGCGAGGCCGCAGGGCAGCGACATGGCGGCGTTGCCGGCCAGGTTGGTCGGGATGGTGCACAGGTCGGCGAGGTACATCGCCATCGGGTCGTCGGCGCGCTCGCCGATCGCGAAGGCGGTGGTCGGGGTCGTCGGGGAGACGATCACGTCGACCTGCTCGAACGCCGCGTCGAAGTCCTGCTTGATCAGCGTGCGGACCTTCTGGGCGCTGCCGTAGTACGCGTCGTAGTAGCCGGAGCTGAGCGCGTACGTGCCGAGCATGATGCGGCGCTTGACCTCGGGGCCGAAGCCGGCCTCGCGGGTCAGCGAGGTGACCTCCTCGGCGGAGCGCGTGCCGTCGTCGCCGGTCCGCAGGCCGTAGCGCAGGCCGTCGAAGCGGGCGAGGTTGGAGGAGCACTCGGACGGGGCGATCAGGTAGTACGCCGACAGCGCGAGGTCGAAGGACGGGCAGTCCAGTTCGACGATCTCGGCGCCGAGTCCCTTGAGCAGCTCGACGCTCTCGTCGAACCGCTGGATGACGCCGGCCTGGTAGCCCTCGCCGCGGAACTGCTTGACGACGCCGACGCGCATGCCCGCGACCGAGCCGTTGCGGGCGGCCTCGACGACCGGGGGGACCGGCTCGTCGATGGAGGTGGAGTCGAGCGGGTCGTGCCCGGCGATGACCTCGTGCAGCAGGGCCGCGTCCAGGACCGTGCGGGCGCAGGGGCCGCCCTGGTCGAGGGAGGAGGAGAACGCCACCATGCCGTAGCGGGAGACCGCGCCGTAGGTCGGCTTCACGCCGACCGTGCCGGTGACGGAGGCCGGCTGGCGGATGGAGCCGCCGGTGTCGGTGCCGATGGCCAGGGGGGCCTGGAAGGAGGCGAGCGCGGCGCTCGACCCGCCGCCGGAGCCGCCGGGGATCTTGGTGAGGTCCCAGGGGTTGCCGGTCGGCCCGTAGGCGCTGTTCTCGGTGGACGACCCCATGGCGAACTCGTCCATGTTGGTCTTGCCGAGGATGACGACGTCGGCGGCCTTGAGCCGCTTGGTGAGCGTCGCGTCGTACGGCGGGATCCAGCCCTCGAGGAGCTTGGAGCCGACGGTGGTCGGGATGCCCTCGGTGGTGAAGATGTCCTTGAGGGCGAGGGGGACGCCGGCCAGCGGGCCGAGCTTCTCGCCCCTGGCGCGCTTCTCGTCGACGGCGCGGGCCTGGGCGAGGGCGCCCTCGCGGTCGACGTGCAGGAAGGCGTGCACCTTCTCGTCGACGGCCTCGATCCGGGCGAGGTGTGCCTCGGTGACCTGGACGGCCGTGAGCTCGCCGGAGGCGATCTTCTCGGCGGTCTCGGCGGCGGTGAGCCTGATGATGTCCGTCATGGGATTCAGTCCTCCCCCAGGATCTGCGGCACCTTGAAACGCTGCTGCTCCTGGGCCGGGGCGCCGGAGAGCGCCTGCTCGGGGGTGAGCGAGGGACGGACCTCGTCCGGGCGCATGACGTTCGTCAGCGGCAGCGGGTGCGAGGTCGGCGGTACGTCTTGGTCGGCGACCTCGCTGACGCGGGCCACCGCGCCGATGATGTCGTCGAGCTGGCCTGCGAAGTGGTCGAGCTCTTCGGGCTTCAGCTCCAGACGCGCCAGCCGGGCGAGGTGGGCGACCTCCTCGCGCGTAATGCCAGGCATGCAGCGTTCCTCTGGGGTGAGTGTGCGGTTCGGGCTAGGGCTTGTCGTCGCGTCCCGGGCCGGGCGTGGCGCGGCGGGCGGGGAGGTGACGACAGGCCCCAATCCTATGGGGCTCGGCCCCGTACCCGTGAAACGGTTTGCCCGCGCCCTCCGAAAGCGGGACGCCCCACGGGTCCGGGCCGCGGTTCGGGCCTCGTTCCGGCCCGTGGTCCGGGCCGCGGTTCGGGCCTCGTTCCGGCCCGCGGGCTCAGGCCGGGCGGCCGGAGTCGTCGGCGGCCGTGACCGGGAGGACGGCCGCCGGGCGCTGCCAGCCGCGGGAGCCGCGGGCGAGGAGCCAGGCCGTGGTTTCCCCGGGCGGCATCGCGGCCGCGACCAGCCAGCCCTGGACGGCGTCGCAGCCGAGGTCGCGCAGGCGTTCCCAGGTCTCGTCGTCCTCGACGCCCTCGGCGACGACGAGCAGTCCGAGCGAGTGGGCGAGGTCGACGGTGCAGCGCACGATCTCGGCGTCCTCGGCGTCGACGGCCAGCCGGGCCACGAACGAGCGGTCGATCTTCAGCTCGCTGACGGGCAGCCGCCGCAGGTGCACGAGGGAGGAGTAGCCGGTGCCGAAGTCGTCGAGGGACATCCGCACGCCGTGCCCGGTCAGGGCGTTCAGGGTGTCGGCGGCGCGCTGCGGGTCCTCCAGGAGGACGTGCTCGGTGATCTCCAACTGGAGGGCTCCCGCCGGGACGCCGTGCCGGGCCAGCCGGGCGGCGACGGAGCCGGCGAAGCCGGGGATGTGGACGTCGCGCGGGGAGACGTTGACCGCGACCGGCACGAACAGGCCCTGCGCACGCCACTCGGCGACCTGGGCGAGCGCGGTCTCCAGCACGTACTCGGTGAGGTGCGGCATCAGACCGGAGGACTCGGCGATCGCTATGAACTCGTCCGGCGGCACCCGGCCGCGCTCCGGGTGCACCCAGCGGACCAGGGCCTCCAGGCCCGCGACCTGTCCGTCGAAGCGGACCTTGGGCTGGTAGTGGAGCTGGACCTCGCGGGCGTCCAGGGCCCGGCGCAGGTCGCCCAGGAGTCCCAGCCGGTCGGGGGTGTTGGAGTCCCGCTTGGACTCGTAGACCTCGACGCCCGTGCGGTCCCGCTTGGCCTGGTACATCGCCACGTCCGCGCGCCGCAGCAGGCCCTCCGCGTCGAGGGCGTGGTCCGGGAAGACGGCGACGCCCGCGCTGGCCTCCAGCACGAGGGTGAGGCCGTCGAGGTCGAGGGGCGAGCTGAGGGCGGACACCAGGCTGCGGGCGACCCGGGTCGCGGACGTGGTGGAGTCGGAGACCGGCAGTAAGACGGCGAACTCGTCGCCGCCGAGCCGCGCGGCCTCCGCCCCGCGGGGCAGGGCCAGTCTCAGTCGGTCGGCGATCTGGAGCAGCAGCCGGTCGCCCGCCAGGTGTCCGAGGGTGTCGTTGACCGACCGGAACCGGTCGAGGTCGATCAGCATGAGGGTGGGGCGGGCGCCCGCGCGCTCGGCGTCGTCCAGCGCGGTCCAGATGCGCTCCAGGAGCCACTGGCGGTTGGGCAGCCCGGTCAGCGGGTCGCGCAGCTGCTCCTCCGCGCGGGCCCTGGCCATCCACAGCATGGAGTCGAGCGCGATCAGCGGGATGGCGAACAGCGGCAGGACGATCGGCCGGGCGTCGGCGACCACGCAGATCAGCGGCGCTATGCCGAGCAGCGCCACCGCGACCAGGCCCTGTCTGACCAGCGCGGTGCGGGCCACCGTGGGCAGTCCGCCCCGCGGGACGTGCAGGTACCAGTAGAGGGTGCGGGTGACCGTGAGGTAGGCGACGGCGACCAGCACCACCTCGACGGCGGTGTGCAGCCCCCAGTCGTCCGGGCTCGAGGGGGCCTCGACGGACGGCACGGAGCCGCACAGGGCCAGCGCCAGCGCGCCGGCGCCGATGCCGAGCAGGTCCACCGAGCCGTGCAGGATGCCCTGCCGCCAGCGGCCCCGCCGGGCCACGCCGACCAGCACGACCACGGTGAGGCTGACCATGCCGGCCGGGACCCAGCCGTACAGCAGCAGCACGGCGAGGGTGACCGCGGCGCCCGAGCCGGTGCCGCCCCACCAGCGGGAGCGGCCCAGCATCACCAGGTGGCCGACGACGATCCCGGTCAGCACGGCCAGGGACCAGCCGACGCGGCCGGCCGGGAAGAGCGCGTGGGAGCCGGTGAACGCCCCCAGGACACCGGCGCCGAGCACGAACGCGGCCGCCGCGACGACCGCCGTGGGCAGCGCGGGCCAGGAGAGGTGCCGTTCCGCGTGCGCTTCGGACAGGCCCGGGCCGTCCGAGGACAGTCCGGTGGAGAGCGGGGGCGCTGCGGAACTCCGCCCGGCTCCCGGCCGTCCCGGCGCCGGCTGCCCCGCGGCCTGCCGTCCGGTGCCGCGCGCGCCCCGGGGCGGCGCCTGCGCGGCGCGCGCCCCGGGGTGTCCCTGCCGGCCCGCGGGCCGTCCTTTCCCACGTCCGCGTCGCCGTACGGCCGCCATGCGGCGCAGACCCCGGCGCAGCCGTGAGCCCGGGGCGGCGCTCTCGGTGGGTTCCATTCCCGTCCCTCTCACAGCCGGCGGCGCCCACGCCACGCGGCTCGATGCCTGACAACCCCTGGCGACGCCGTGGGAGAAAGCCCTTCCACGGCGCCGTCACGAACACGGGGATGCCCCGACCGCTGCTGGGCACGGCGGGCGCACCTCCCAACAGTAGGCCGCGGAGGGCTTCCTGGGGCACCGGTCGCCGACGGTTGCCCGAATGCGCCCCGGCCACCCGTATCCCTCTGGTATGCGCCGATCGAGCGGCCTTTCACCTGCCGCTCCGGCTACTCCTCGACGGGCAGCGCCACGGCGGCCGCCGCCTCCGGTCCCTCGTCGAGCAGGACGGCGAAGCCCTCCTCGTTCAGGACCGGCACCTTGAGCTGCATCGCCTTGTCGTGCTTCGATCCCGGGTTGTCACCCACGACGACGAAGGACGTCTTCTTCGAGACGGAACCGGTCACCTTCGCTCCCCGGCTCTGCAGCGCCTCCTTCGCGCCGTCCCGGGTGAAACGCTCCAGGGTGCCGGTCACCACGACCGTCAGACCCGCCAGCGGACGCGGGCCCTCCTCCTCGCCGGACCCCTCGTCCTCCATGCGGACACCGGCCGCCCGCCACTTGCGGATGATCTCGCGGTGCCACTCCTCGGCGAACCACTGCTTGACCGAGGCGGCGATGATCCCGCCGACGCCCTCCGTGTCGGCCAGTTCCTTCTCGGTGGCCTGTTCGATCCGCTCGACGGACCGGAACTCCCGGGCCAGCGCCTCCGCCGCGACCGGGCCGACGTGCCGGATCGACAGTCCGGTGAGGATCCGGGCGAGCGGGCGCTCCTTGGCCGCCGCGATGTTCACCAGCATCGCGACCGCGTTCTTGCGCGGTTCGCCCTCCTGGTTGGCGAAGACGGTGGCGATCTTCTCCTCGCCCGTCTTCGGGTCCCGCTTGGGCAGCCCGCTGTCCTGGTCGAGGACGTACGCCCTGATGGGCAGCAGTTGCTCGATGGTGAGGTCGAAGAGGTCGCCCTCGTCCTTCAGCGGCGGGTCGGCGGGCTCCAGCGGTCCGGTGAGCGCCGTGGCGGCGACATAGCCGAAGTGCTCGATGTCCAGTGCCTTGCGGCCCGCGAGGTAGAACAGGCGCTCCCGCAACTGGGCAGGGCAGGTGCGGGCGTTGGGGCAGCGCAGGTCGACGTCGCCCTCCTTCATCGGCCGCAGCGGCGTGCCGCACTCCGGGCACTCGGCCGGCATGACGAAGGCGCGCTCGCTGCCGTCGCGCAGGTCGGCGACCGGGCCGAGGATCTCCGGGATGACGTCCCCGGCCTTGCGCAGCACCACCGTGTCCCCGATGAGGATGCCCTTGGCCTTGACCACGTCCTGGTTGTGCAGCGTGGCGAACTCGACCTCGGAACCGGCCACGGTGACCGGCTCGACCTGCGCGTACGGCGTGACCCTGCCCGTACGGCCCACGCCCACGCGGATGTTGAGCAGCTTGGTGTTGACCTCCTCGGGCGCGTACTTGTACGCGATGGCCCAGCGCGGTGCGCGGGAGGTGGAGCCGAGGCGGCCCTGGAGCGGGATCTCGTCGAGCTTGACCACCGCGCCGTCGATCTCGTGCGCCACGGAGTGCCGGTTCTCGCCGTAGTGCGCGATGAACTCCCGTACGCCTTCGAGGCCGTCGACCACGCGGTTGTGCTCAGAGGTGGGCAGGCCCCAGGCCTTCAGCAGGTCGTACGCCTCGGAGAGGCGGGCGGGGCTCTCGAAGCCCTCCAGGGCGCCGATGCCGTGGACGACCATGTGCAGGGGGCGGGTGGCGGTGACGCGCGGGTCCTTCTGCCGCAGCGAACCGGCCGCCGCGTTGCGCGGGTTGGCGAAGGGCTTGTCGCCGGCCTCCACCAGGCGGGCGTTGAGGCCCTGGAACTCCTCCATCGGGAAGAAGACCTCGCCGCGGATCTCCACCAGGGCGGGGACCGCCTCGCCCTTCAGGCGGTCCGGGATCTCGGCGATGGTCCGCACGTTGGGCGTGATGTCCTCGCCGGTGCGGCCGTCGCCGCGGGTCGCCGCGCGGACCAGGCGCCCGTGCTCGTAGGTGAGGTTGACGGCGAGGCCGTCGACCTTCAGCTCGCACAGGAAGTGGAACCGCTGCGCGCCCAGCTCCCGGTGGATGCGCTCGGTCCAGGCGGCGAGGTCCTCGTCGTTGAAGGTGTTGTCGAGGGAGAGCATGCGGGAGCGGTGGTGGACGGAGGTGAACTCCGTCTCGTACGCCCCGGCGACCTTCTGGGTCGGCGAGTCGGGAGTGCGCAGTTCGGGGTACTGCTCCTCCATCGCCTCGAGTTCGCGCAGGAGCCGGTCGAACTCGGCGTCGCTGACGACGGGCGCGTCGTTCACGTAGTACCGGAAGCGGTGCTCCTCGATCTGCTCGGCGAGCCGGGCGTGCTGCTCCCGCGCCTTCGCCGGCACGCTCGTCGTCTCCGCCTGCTGGTCACCCGCCACCGTGTGTCCTTCCGTCACTCTGGGTTGTCCGCGAGGGATCTCGCCGCCCGGACGCAGTGTGCGTAGGCGGCGCGCGCGTACTGCGGGGAGGCCCCCGCGAGCCCGCACGCCGGGGTGACCGTGACCGCCTCCGCGAGGAGGTCGGGCCGCAGTCCCAGCCTGCGCCACAGCGTTCTGACCCCCATGACGCTACCGGCAGGGTCCGACAACGGGCCGTCCGTCCCCGGCACGACACCGGTGAACAGCCGGGTGCCGCTCTCGACCGCCTCCCCGATCGTCTCGTCGTCACGTTCGGTGAGGAGCGAGAGGTCGAAGGAGACCGCCTGTGCCCCCGCCCGCCTCAGCAGGGCGAACGGGACGTCGGGCGCGCACGAGTGGACCACGACCGGGCCCGCGCCGTGCGCCCCGAACACGTCCCTCAGGACGGACTCGACGAGCTGGCGGTCCACCGCGCGGTGGGTGCGGTAGCCGCTGGCGCTGCGCACCCGGCCGCGCAGGACGTCGGTGAGGGAGGGTTCGTCGAGCTGGAGGACGAGCCGCGCGCCGGGCACCCGCCGGCTCACCTCGGCGAGGTGCAGGCGCAGGCCTTCGGCGAGCGAGGCGGCGAGGTCCCGGCAGGCCCCGGGGTCGGAGAGGGCCGCCTCCCCGTTGCGCAGCTCCAGGTGGGCGGCGAGCGTCCAGGGGCCGACGGCCTGCACCTTCAGCGGGCCCTCGTACCCCTGGGTGTACTCCTCCAGCGCGTCGAGGTCCTCGCCGAGCCAGGAGCGGGCCCGCTTGGTGTCGCGTCCGGGCCGGTCCCCGATCCGCCAGCCGCTGGGCTCCACGCGCGCGTACAGCTCGACGAGCATCCCGGCGGTCCGGCCGATCATGTCCGCGCCGGGTCCCCGGGCGGGCAGTTCGGGCAGGAAGGGGAAGTCCTCGAAGCTTCCGGTGACGGTCTTGACGGCCTCGCGGGCGTCCCCGCCGGGCATCGACCCGACCCCGGTCGCTGGCCCGAACCTGGACTGACTGTTTTCGCTCACCGGAGAAGCGTACGGAACGTACGGGGAGGCCGGCGCCCCGGCCGGGCCGGCGGGCGTGCGCCCGCCCGGGGGGCTCAGCGCCCCGGCCGCACCGTCAGGTCGTTGACCTCCGCGTCCCGGGGCAGGTCGAGGGCCGTGAGGAGCGCGGTGGCGACCGACTCGGGGTCGATCCACCGGCCGGGGTCGTAGTCCTTGCCCTCCTGCTGGTGCACCTTGGCCTGCATGGGGCTGGCGGTGCGGCCGGGGTAGACCGAGGTGACGCGGACGCCGTTGCCGTGCTCCTCCTCGCGCAGGGAGTCGGCGAGTGCCTTGAGGCCGTGCTTGGAGGCCGCGTAGGCACCCCACCGGGCGTGGGCGTTCAGGCCGGCGCCGGAGTTGACGAAGACCACGTGGCCGCGGCTCGCGCGCAGCTGGGGCAGGAAGTGCCGGGTGAGTTCGGCGGGGGCGACGAGGTTGACGTCGAGCTGGTGGCGCCAGGTCTTCGGGGTCAGCTCGCCGATCTCGCCGAGGTCGACGACTCCGGCGATGTGCAGCAGGGAGTCCACCCGGTCCGGGAGGGTCTGGTGGGAGAAGGCCCAGCTGAGCCGGTCGGGGTCGGCCAGGTCGCCGACGAGGGTCCGCGCGCCGGGGAACTCGGCCGCCAGTTCCTTCGCGCGCCCCGCCGAGCGTGCGTGCAGGACGAGTGCGTCCCCGCGCGCGTGCAGCCGGCGGGCGACGGCCGCGCCGATGCCGGAGCCGGCTCCGGTGATCACATGTGTAGGCATGTCCGCCATGCTCGCATCACCGCGCGGCCGGACCGTGGTCCGGGTCGTCCCGCGGAGGGCCCGGGCCGGGTTCTCCCGCGGAGGGCCCGGTCCGGGTCACGCGATGCCCCGGCTCTCCTCCAGGTACGCCAGGGCCCCGACGGGCTCCTCGGCGAAGAACACCAGGTCGGTGAGGGCGCGGGGCAGGAAGCCCTCGTCCTCCATCCGCCGGAACTGGGTCTTGAGGCCGTCGTAGAAGCCCGCGCTGTTCAGCAGGACCACCGGCTTGTCCGTGTGTCCGTGCTTCTTCAGCTCGAGGATCTCGGTGGCCTCGTCGAGCGTGCCGGTGCCGCCCACCATGATCACCACGGCGTCGGCCTTCTCGAGGAGCAGCCGCTTGCGCTCGGCCAGGTCCCGGGCGACGATCATCTCGTCGGCGCCCGCGCGGGCCTTCGCCGCGAGGAACTCCACGGAGACGCCGAGGAGCCGGCCGCCCGCCTCCTGCACCCCGTCGGCGACGACCTTCATCAGGCCGACGTCGGAGCCGCCCCACACCAGGGTGTGGCCGCCCTTGCCGAGCAGTTCGGCGAACTCCCGCGCGGGGCGCGTGTAGCGCTCGTCCAGATCGGCGGCGGAGAGGAAGACACAGATGTTCACCGCCCCAGGGTACGGGCCTGCCCGCGCACGGTCAGCCGCATCCGGGACTGCCCGTGCGGCAGTCGCTCCCAGTCGTCCATGAACCGCGCCGCCAGTCCGTGCTCGGCGGCCAGCGCGGCGAGCGTCTCCGTCCGGTAGTAGAAGTCCTCGTGCAGCACCTGGTGCTCCTCGCCCTCCGTACGGTCGAACGTGAAGTCGAAGAAGCCGCCGGGGGCGAGCAGCCGGCCGACGTGTGCGAAGCACTCCTCGATGACCTGGCGGGGCGAATGGGAGAAGACGCTGTGCGCGTGCACGACGTCGAAATGCCCGTCGGGCAGGAAGGCGAAGGTCAGATCGTCGGCGAGTGCCAGATAGGGCATCTTCGCCTGGAGCCCCTCGCGCACCACGGTGTCCTGGGCGGCCAGCAGGATGCGCGGCGAGATGTCGATGCCGTAGTAGTGACCGGTTTCGAGGTGGCCGATGAGAAGACGCCCGGCGCGCAGGTTGCCGCAGCCGATCTCCAGCATCCGGTGCTGGGGTTTCAGGCCGTGCCCGACCAGGTAGTCGAACTGCATCCGGCCGATGCGGGCCCATTGTTCACGCGAGGGGTTGTGTCCCACGGCCGCCTCGACACTGCGGGCCGCGTCGGAGGCCATCACGGCCCGGTAGTAGGAAATGTGGTCGCGGTGCCGCAGCCGCAGCCAGGCGTCACGCAGCAGTCTCCGGGCGTGGCGGGGGACGCGGCGCGGATGCCGCAGGGCGTAGCGGGCCTGGTGGGCGGGGCTGCTCCGGTTCCTGGCGGTTTTCTCGGCTGCCACGGTGCCTCCTGCGCGAGCGTGCCGGACGGGTGGAGGAGTGGGCGGGTGGACGGCTCGATGCCCGGCGGGGGAAGAACTCGGCTTCAGCGTGCGCTGTATCCGTCGACCCTGCTACTCGAGGAGCGTGGACCGTGACCAGAGGACACCGCATCACCGTCGAGCGGAGCGACCGGCACGTGCGCGTGGTGCACGGCGGGGAGGTCCTGGCCGAGAGCGGCCGGGCGCTGGTGTTGCGCGAGACGGGCCTGCCCGCGCGGTACTACATCCCGCCGGAGGACGTACGGCTCGACCTGCTGACCCCGTCCGGCACCCGTACCCACTGCCCCTTCAAGGGCACCGCGTCCTACTGGTCGCGCCCGGACGCCCCCGATCTCGTGTGGGCGTACCCGGACCCGAAGCCGGACGTCGTCGGCATCAAGGACCACCTGTGCTTCTACGAGGTGGACGTCCAGGGAGCCGCGGAAGTCTGATGATCGGATAGAAGGGTTGCGATCGTCGGACGCGCGGCCCGCCTCACCGACGATCGCGGCCCGGTGCGGCAGTCTGCGGGGATATGGACAAGAACATCGTTTCGCGTGACGGCACCCCCATCGCCCACGAGAGCGCCGGACGGGGTTCCGTGGTCGTCCTCGTCAGCGGCGCGATGTCGACGGGCGCCACGGTGGCCCCCCTGGCCGCCCCCCTCTCGGAGCGGTTCCGGGTCGTCGTGTACGACCGCCGGGGCCGCGGGGCGAGCGGGGACCGGCCGCCGTACGCGGTGGAGCGCGAGGTCGAGGACCTGGCGGCGCTGATCGAGGCGGCGGGCGGCCAGGCGTCCCTGTACGGCGTCTCCTCGGGCGGCGCGCTGGCGCTGCGCGCGGCGGCGAGCGGGCTGCCGGTGCGTCATGTCGCCGTGTATGAGACGCCGTACGCCCTGTCCGAGGAGGATCTGAGGGAGCGCGCCCGGTACACCGAGCGTCTGACGGAGGCGCTGGCCGAGGGGCGCCGCGGGGACGCGGTGGAGCTGTTCCTGCGTCTCACCGGGCTGAGCGAGGCCGTGATCGAGGGTGCCCGCCAGTCCCCCCTGTGGGCCGGCATGGAGTCGATCGCGCCGAGCCTCGCGTACGACGACGCGGTCATGGGCGGCGGCGGCGTCCCGGTGAAGCTGCTGGCGTCGGTCCCCGCGCCGGTGCTGTCCATCGCGGGCGACGCGAGCCCGGCCTGGATGCGCGAGGCCGCCCGGGCGATCGCGGACGCCGTTCCCCGGGGCACCTGCCGCACCCTGCCCGGCCAGACCCACATGGTCGAACCGGACGTGCTGGCGCCGGTGCTGGCGGAGTTCTTCACGAGGTGAGGACGCGGACGGGGCCGGCCGTACGACGTGATCCCGGTCCTCCCGCGGCGCGTGACGGAGGACCGGACGGCCGTCCTGCCGTCGGGCGGCCGGCACGGGCGTACCGGACGGCCGGAGCCCGGTGCCGTCCACCGCATCGCGAGTTTCGTCCGGGGACCCGCGGCGCGGTGGACGGGTTCGACACCCGCGCCGCCGGCGGGGGCACCGAGCCGGCCCCGCCGGACGCCCCGGGGTCAGACCGCCGTGGGCGTCTTCGTCGTGCGGGACGTCGACGCGATCGTCGCCGAGCCGACCACGCGGGTGCCGTCGTAGAGGACGACGGCCTGGCCGGGGGCCACCCCGCGGACCGGCTCCTTGAACGACACCTCCAGGACACCGTCGACGAGTTCGGCGGTGACCTCGGTCTCGTCACCGTGGGCGCGGAGCTGGGCGGTGTAGGTGCCGGGGCCGGTCGGGGCGGTGCCGCACCAGCGGGGCTCGATCGCGGTGAGCGCGCCGACGTCGAGGGAGCCGGCGGGGCCGACGGTGACCGTGTTGGTCACCGGGGAGATGTCGAGGACGTAGCGGGGCTTGCCGTCGGGGGCGGGGGTGCCGATCCGCAGGCCCTTGCGCTGGCCGATGGTGAACCCGTGGGCGCCCTCGTGCGTGCCGACCTTGGCGCCGGACTCGTCGACGATGTCGCCCTCGGCCCGGCCCAGCCGGTTCGCGAGGAAGCCCTGGGTGTCGCCGTCGGCGATGAAGCAGATGTCGTGCGAGTCGGGCTTCCTGGCCACCGCCAGTCCCCTGCGCTCGGCCTCCGCGCGGATCTCGTCCTTGGTGGTGACCGTGTCGCCGAGCGGGAACATCGCGTGGGCGAGCTGCCGGTCGTCCAGCACACCGAGGACGTACGACTGGTCCTTGGCCATGTCGGAGGCGCGGTGCAGTTCGCGCGTGCCGTCGGGCAGGGTGACCACGCGCGCGTAGTGGCCGGTGGCCACGGCGTCGAAGCCGAGGGCCAGGGCCTTGTCCAGCAGCGCGGCGAACTTGATCTTCTCGTTGCAGCGCAGGCACGGGTTGGGGGTGCGGCCGGCCTCGTACTCGGCGACGAAGTTCTCCACGACGTCCTCGCGGAAGCGGTCGGCGAGGTCCCACACGTAGAACGGGATGCCGATGACGTCCGCGGCGCGGCGGGCGTCGCGCGAGTCCTCGATGGTGCAGCAGCCCCGCGCGCCCGTGCGGAAGGATTGGGGGTTCGCGGAGAGCGCGAGGTGCACGCCGGTCACGTCGTGGCCCGCCTCGGCGGCGCGGGCCGCGGC
>NZ_LIRG01000008.1 GCF_001419695.1 Streptomyces prasinopilosus | reverse complement strand
CCGGAGCCGTTCGGGCCGGTGCTCGACGGGTACGAGCCGCTGCCCGGGGCCGAGCGCCGGGAGCGGGCCGCGGCTCTCGCGCCGTACGTGCGGGCCGTCGCCTCGCAGGACCGGCCGCAGGTCGGGCACTTCGACGACTCCGAGGCCGTACTGGACTTCCTGGCCCGCGCCGAGCACCCCCGGCTGGCCGCGCTCGGCACCTCCTGCCCGGACCACTTCCTGCGCACCAAGGTCCGGCCGCTCGTCCTCGACCTGCCGCCGTCGGTCCCGGCGGACGAGGCCGTGGCCCGGCTGGAGGAGCTGCACGCCGCCTACCGCGAGGAGTACGCCGCCTACTACGCGGCCCACGCGACGCCCGACTCCCCCGCCATGCGCGGCGCCGACCCGGCGATCGTGCTGATCCCCGGTGTGGGCATGTTCAGCTTCGGCAAGGACAAGCAGACCGCGCGCGTGGCCGGCGAGTTCTACGTCAACGCGATCAACGTGATGCGCGGCGCCGAGGCGGTCTCCACGTACGCGCCGATCGAGGAGGCGGAGAAGTTCCGCATCGAGTACTGGGCGCTGGAGGAGGCGAAGCTCCGGCGGATGCCGGAGCCGAAGCCGCTCGCCACCCGGGTGGCGCTGGTGACCGGGGCCGGGAGCGGGATCGGGAAGGCGATCGCGCGGCGGCTGGCGGCCGAGGGCGCCTGTGTCGTCGTGGCGGACCTGAACGGGGACAGCGCGGCCGCGGTCGCCGAGGAACTGGGCGGTCCGGACAGGGCCGTCGCGGTGAGAGCGGACGTGACGTCGGAGGAACAGGTCGAGGAGGCGTTCCGGGCGGCGGTGCTCGCGTTCGGCGGGGTCGACCTGGTGGTGAACAACGCCGGGATCTCGATCTCCAAGCCGCTGCTGGAGACCTCGGTGAAGGACTGGGACCTCCAGCACGACATCATGGCCCGCGGCTCCTTCCTCGTCTCCCGCGAGGCGGCCCGCGTGATGATCGCGCAGGAACTGGGCGGCGACATCGTCTACATCGCGTCCAAGAACGCGGTGTTCGCCGGTCCGGACAACATCGCCTACTCGGCCGCCAAGGCCGACCAGGCCCATCAGGTACGGCTTCTCGCCGCCGAGTTGGGCGGGCACGGCATCCGCGTCAACGGCGTCAACCCGGACGGCGTGGTGCGCGGCTCCGGGATCTTCGCGGGCGGCTGGGGCGCCCAGCGCGCGGCGACCTACGGCATCGAGGAGGAGAAGCTCGGCGAGTTCTACGCCCAGCGGACCCTCCTCAAGCGCGAGGTGCTGCCCGAGCACGTGGCCAACGCCGTCTTCGCGCTGACCGGCGGGGACCTCACTCACACCACCGGCCTGCACGTCCCGGTGGACGCCGGCGTCGCCGCCGCGTTCCTGCGGTGAGCGCCGGTGCGCGGCCGTACGCGGCGGTCGACCTCGGCGCGTCCAGCGGGCGTGTCATGGTCGGCCGCGTGGGCCCCGACAGTCTGGAGCTGACCGAGGTCCACCGCTTCGCGAACCGGCCGGTGCGGGTGCCCGAGGGACTGCGCTGGGACGTGCTCGGGCTGTACGCCGGGGTGCTGGAGGGGCTGCGGAGGGCGGGCGACGGGCTCGCGTCCGTCGGTGTCGACGGCTGGGCCGTGGACTACGGCCTGCTGGACGCGGACGGGGCGCTGCTGGGCAACCCGGTGCACTACCGCGACCGCCGTACGGAGGGGGTCGCGGAGAAGGTGTGGGCGAGCGTCCCCGCCGGGGAGCTGTACGCGGCGACCGGTCTGCAGTACGCGCCGTTCAACACGCTGTACCAGTTGACGGCGGCCCGTGGCACGGTCCAACTGGCACAGGCCGGGCGACTGCTGCTGATCCCGGACCTGCTGACGTACTGGCTCACCGGCGAGCAGGGCACGGAGCTGACCAACGCCTCGACCACGCAGTTGATCGACCCGCGCACCCGCGACTGGTCCCGCGGGGTGGCCGAGCGTCTCGGCATCGATCTCTCCCTCTTCGCGCCGCTGCGGCAACCCGGTGATCCGGCCGGGGTGTTGCGGCCCGAGGTGCTGGAGGAGACCGGGCTGGCCGGGCCCGTCGCGGTGACGGCGGTCGGCTCGCACGACACGGCGTCCGCGGTGGCCGCCGTCCCCGCCGGCGGCGAGCGGTTCGCCTACATCTGCACCGGCACCTGGTCCCTGGCCGGCCTCGAGCTGGACGCCCCGGTCCTGACCGAGGAGAGCCGCGCCGCCAACTTCACCAACGAGCTGGGGCTGGACGGCACGGTCCGCTACCTGCGCAACATCATGGGCCTGTGGCTGCTCCAGGAGTGTCTACGGGCCTGGGGCGAACCGGATGCCCTGGGGTCGCTGCTGCCGGAGGCGGCGAAGGTGCCCGCACTGCGGTCGGTGGTGGACGCCGGGGACGCGGCGTTCCTGGCGCCGGGGCGGATGCCGGAGCGGATCGCCGAGGCCTGCCGGGTCTCGGGGCAGCCGGTGCCCGGCTCCCCCGCCGAGATCACCCGCTGCATCCTCGACTCGCTCGCGCTCGCGCACCGCCGGGCCGTCGGGGACGCCCAGCGGCTCGCCGGACGGCCGGTCGACGTCGTGCACATCGTGGGCGGCGGCACCCGCAACGCCCTGCTGTGCCAGCTGACCGCGGACGCCTGCGGGCTGCCGGTGGTGGCCGGTCCGACCGAGGCGGCCGCGCTGGGCAACGTCCTGGTGCAGGCCCGTGCGCACGGGCCGGCCGGCGACCTGGCCGGAATGCGGCGTCTGCTCACCCGCACCCAGCCGCTGACCCGGTACGAACCGCGCGGCGGCACGCGGCGGTGGGAGGCCGCTCAGGCCCGGCTCGCGTGAGGCCCGTCCCGGGCCGTCCCGGGCCGCCCCCACGGATCTGCCGGACGGGCCGCGGCCCCGTCGCGGGTCTCCCCCGCGCGAGCGACCGCGCACTACCCTGCACTCACCCGATGATCGATCCACGAGGAGCCGCGATGCGTGTCGCCCTGTTCCTGACCTGCGTCAACGACACGCTCTATCCCGACACCGGGCGCGCGGTGGTGAAACTGCTGACCCGGCTCGGCGTCGAGGTCGACTTCCCGATGGCGCAGACCTGCTGCGGGCAGGCGCACTACAACACCGGGTACCGGCACGGGGCCGAGCCGATGGCCCGGCGGTTCTCCGAGGTCTTCGGGGACTACGAGGCGATCGTGACGCCTTCCGGGTCGTGCGGGGCCATGGTGCGGGAGCTGTATCCGCGGATGGGCGAGCGGGCCCGCGCGGAGGGACGCGGGGGCGGCCTCGCGGCCACGCTGGCGCCGGTGGTGCCGAAGACGTACGAACTCACCGAGTTCCTGGTGGACGTGCTGGGGGTGACGGACGTCGGCGCGTACTACCCGCACACGGTGACCTACCACCCGACCTGCCACGGACTGCGCTCCCTGGGACTCGGCGACCGGCCCCGGCGGCTCCTGGAGGCGGTGAGGGGGCTGGAGCTGGTCGAACTGCCGGGGGCCGACCAGTGCTGCGGCTTCGGCGGCACGTTCGCGCTGAAGAACCCCGACGTCTCCGCCGCGATGGGCGCCGACAAGGTGCGCAACGCCGAGTCGACGGGCGCCGAGGTGCTGTGCGCGGCGGACAACTCGTGCCTGATGCACCTCGGGGGGACGATGACCCGGCTGCGGACCGGCATGCGGCCGGTGCACATCGCGGAGATCCTGGCGCGCACGGAAGAGGAGGCGGCCGCCGTATGAGCGGAACGTTCGTCGGAATGCCGGCCTTTCCCGAGGCCGCCCGGGAGGCGGTGCGGGACACCACTCTGCGCGGCAACCTCCGGCACGCCACGCACACCATCCGGGCCAAACGGGCGAAGGCCGTCGCCGAGGTGCCGGACTGGGCGCAGCTGCGGGAGGCCGGCAAGCGGATCAAGGACCACACCCTCCGTCATCTGGACGAGTACCTGGTGCGGTTGGAGGAGGCGGTGACGGCCGCGGGCGGCACGGTCCACTGGGCCGCCGACGCCGCCGAGGCCAACCGGATCGTGACCGCGCTCGTCGAGGAGACGGGCGAGTCGGAGGTCGTCAAGGTCAAGTCGATGGCCACGCAGGAGATCGAGCTCAACGAGGCCCTCGAGGCGGCGGGCATCCGCGCCTACGAGACCGATCTGGCCGAGTTGATCGTGCAGTTGGGCAGGGACCGGCCCTCGCACATCCTCGTCCCCGCGATCCACCGCAACCGCGGGGAGATCCGGGAGATCTTCGCCCGGGAGATGGGCGGGTGGGGCCGTCCCGCCCCCGGAGGTCTGACCGACACGCCCGCCGAACTCGCCGAGGCCGCGCGGTTGCACCTGCGGGAGAAGTTCCTGCGTGCCAAGGTCGGCATCTCGGGCGCCAACTTCATGGTCGCCGAGACCGGCACGCTGGTGGTGGTGGAGTCCGAGGGCAACGGGCGGATGTGCCTGACCCTGCCGGAGACGCTGATCTCGGTCGTCGGCATCGAGAAGGTCGTCCCGACCTGGCGGGACCTGGAGGTGTTCCTGCAGACCCTCCCCCGCTCCTCGACCGCCGAGCGCATGAACCCGTACACGTCCACCTGGACCGGCACCACCGACGAGGACGGTCCGCGCGCCTTCCACCTCGTCCTGCTGGACAACGGCCGCACCGACACGCTCGCCGACGAGGTCGGCCGGCAGGCACTGCGCTGCATCCGCTGCTCGGCGTGCCTGAACGTCTGCCCGGTCTACGAGCGGGCCGGCGGCCACGCCTACGGCTCCGTCTACCCGGGTCCGATCGGCGCCATCCTCAGCCCTCAGCTGCGGGGCACAGCCAGTGGGATCGACGCCTCCCTGCCGTACGCCTCGTCGCTGTGCGGGGCCTGCTACGAGGTGTGCCCGGTCGCCATCGACATCCCCGAGGTGCTGGTGCACCTGCGGGAACGGGTCGTGCAGGGCGGCCGGGCCGTTCGGGACGGCAACAGGGTCGTGCTCCAGCCCGCGAAGGGGCACGCCGCCGAGCGCGCCGCGATGCGCGCGGCCCGCTGGGCGTTCTCGCACCCGGGCGCGCTGCGCACCGGCCAGCGCCTGGCCTCCCGCACCCGGCGCCTCCACCCGCGCACCCTGCCGGGCCCCGGCCGGGCTTGGAGCGGTACCCGGGATCTTCCGGCGGTGCCCGCGGAGCCCTTCCGCGACTGGTGGCGGCGCACGCACGGCGGGGACGGCACCGCCGTGCCGGGGACGGAGCCCGGTGCCGGGACGCCTGTGCGGGACGAGGCCGGGGACGGGGGTGGTGACCGGTGAGCAGCAGGGAGCGGATCCTGGGCCGGGTGCGGCGCGCCCTCGCCGACGTCCCGCGGGACGACGGGACCCCGTACGAGCGGGCCGTCGCCCGCGACTACCTGCGCGAGCACGGTGCCCGCACCCCCGCGCAGACGCTGGACCTCCTCGCCGAGAACCTCGCCGACTACCGGGCGGTCGTCCACCGCACCGACGCCGGCCGCCTGGCCGGGGTCGTCGCCGGACTGCTGGTCTCGCGCGGCTCCTCGTCGGTCCTCGTCCCGCCGGGGCTGGACGGGAGCTGGCTCGCGGAGAGCACCGTGCGGCGGGTCGCGGACCGGGCGGAGAGCACCCCGCACGAACTGGACCGGGTCGACAGCGTGGTCACCGCCTGCGCGGTCGCCGTCGCCGAGACCGGCACGATCGTCCTCGACGGCTCCCCCGACCAGGGCCGCCGCCGGATCACCCTCGTCCCGGACCACCACATCTGTGTCGTCCGCGCCGCGCAGGTCGTCCCCTCCGTCCCGTACGCCCTCGAGCGCCTCGACCCGGCACGCCCCCTCACCTGGATCTCCGGCCCCTCGGCGACGAGCGACATCGAACTCGACCGGGTGGAGGGCGTCCACGGCCCGCGCACCCTGGAGGTCGTCCTGGTCGGCTGACCGCCGGCCCCTCCTCCCCGGGGGAGGCGCCCCGGGGTCAGGCGGGCGAGCGGTGCGCGGTGTACAGCGGGTATTCCCAGTCCATGACCAGGCGGCCCTCCCCGGTGCCCCGGTCGTGGCGGCGGGCGGGTCCGGCCAGATCGGTGTCGAGGGCGGCGACGCGTCCGGGATCGTCCGCGAGGGACTCGTAGACGCCGAGGACCGGGCCGTAGCGCTGCTCGAAGTGGTCCCGGAACTCCTCCGGCGTCGCGAACCGCTCGACGGCGACCGTGCGGTACCCGGGGGTCTCGCCGGTGACGCGGTCCCCGGACAGCGCGCGGACGTGCTCCGGGTCGCCCCACAGCGAGGGCGGCCGCGCCCCGGGCGGGGGCGGCGGGGCGTACGGCTTGACCGTGGCCGGCATCCGGCCGGCGAATTCGCCGGGCGTCCGGCTCAGCAGACCGATGGTGTCTCCCGGCCGGCAGACGCGGAGCAGTTCGCCGGCGGCCGCCTCGTGGTGCGGGGCGACCATGACCCCGACGCAGGAGAGCACGGTGTCGAAGGCGCCGTCGCGAAGGGCAGCGCCTCGGCGTCGGCCTCCTGCCGGCGCAGCCGCGCACCCCGTTGCTCCGCCGGCCGCCGTCCGGTCTCCAGCAGTTCGGGCGCGAGATCGGCCGCGACCACGTCGGCCCCGGCCAGTGCCGCCGGGATCGCCGCGTTCCCGGTCCCCGCCGCCACATCGGGCACCCGGTCCCCGGGGCCCACCCCGGCCGCATCGACCAGCTCCCTGCCCAGTCCCGGAATGATCTCGGCGGCCACCGAGGGGTAATCGCCCCGGGCCCACATCGCCCGGTGCCCGGCCTTCAACGCCCGGTCGGCCCCGGTCCGTTCGGTCGCCTCCGCCATGGCTGCCCTCTTCGCCGACGGTCCCTGCCCAGCGCTCTCCCGTTGCCGGCCGGCCGGGGTCCTCCGTCCGGATCGGGCCGGGTCCGCGGGGCCGGCCCGAGCCGGACGGGAGGTGTCAGTCGGCGGCCTTCGCGTAGCTCTGGGCCATGGCGCCCGCGAAGTCGTACACCACGACCTGTTGCTCGCCGACGACCCAGGCGTCGTGGCCGGGTGTGCAGACGAAGACGTCGCCGGGTCCGACCTCGCTCTCGGCACCGTCGTCCATGCGGATGCGCAGGCGGCCCTGGAGGACGTAACCGTGGTGGTGGATGCGGCAGCTCGGTGTCCCGGCGATCGGGCCGACGGACTCGGACCAGCGCCAGCCGGGCTCGAAGACGGCCACGGCGAAGTCCAGCCCGGTCATGTGGACGGCTTCGAGGTGGCCCCCGGGAAAGTCCCGCCGCTCGTCCGGCTTGTCCAGTGTCTTGATCTCCAGCATGCCCCTGCTCCCTTCCGGCCGTCGCTCCGCGTGGCCGGGGCAGGTGTCCGTCCGCGCGGCACCGGTGAGGGCCTCGGCCTCACCCCTCCATCGTCCGTCCGTCAAGACGGGTACGCCATTGGAGTGACGGGGCCGGAACCGGCACGTCCAGGGGCCGCCCCGGGGGCTACGCGTCCGATTCGTTCAAGAGGAGGAGGACCGCGTCCCGCTACCGTCACTGCCATGAAGAGCACCGGCAGGCAGTCGCGCCACCTCGGCATCCGTATCGACCGCACCGCCGCCGACGTCTACGCCTATGCGTCACAACCGGCCCATCTGCCCGCATGGGCCCATGGGCTGGGAGATTCCGTCGAGAGAATCGACGGCCGGTGGGTCGCGGAGTCCTCCCCCATGGGCCGGGTCGTGGTCGCCTTCGCGCCACACAACGAGTGGGGGGTGCTCGACCACGACGTCACGCTGCCTTCCGGGGAGACCTTCCACAATCCGGTCCGCGTGATCGCCGACGGGCCGGGGAGCGAGGTGGTGTTCACCCTGCGCCGGCAGCCGGGGACGAGTGACGCCGCGTTCGAGCGTGACGCCGCCGTGGTCGCCGCCGACCTGGCACGGCTCAAGGAGGTGGTGGAGTCCGCCTAGGCACGGGGACCGCACAGCCGGGCGAAGCGCGCCGCGTCGACGTTGCCGCCGGACAGGATCAGTCCGACCCGGCCCGGGAGGCGGCCGGCGCGGCCGGTGAGGAGCGCGGCCAGGGGGGTGGCGCCGCTCGGCTCGAGGACGATCTTCAGCCGCTCGAAGGCGAACCGCATGGCGTCCCTGATCTCGTCGTCGCCGACCAGGACGATCCCGTCCAGGAGCCGCCGGTTGACGGAGAAGGTCAGTTCGCCCGGGGTCTGCAGGGCCTGGCCGTCGGCGATGGTGCGCGGGACCGGGACGCTCACGCGGTGTCCCGCCTCCAGGGACCGCTTGGTGTCGTCGCCCGCCTCCGGTTCGACGCCGATCACCCGCGTCCCGGGGTGCAGGCCCTTGACCGCGGTGGCGCTCCCGGCGATCAGCCCGCCGCCGCCGACCGGGGCGACGAGCGCGTCCAGTTCTCCGGCCTCCTCGAGGAGTTCGAGGGCCGCCGTGCCCTGTCCCGCGATGACGTGCGGATGCTCGTAGGGCGGGACGATCGCCAGGCCGCGCTCCGCGGCCAGGGCTTCGGCGACGGCGACCCGGTCGCCGGTGTACCGGTCGTAGGTGACGATCCGGGCGCCGTAGGCCTCGGTGGCCGCCCGCTTCGACGGCGGGGCGTCCTCGGGCATGACGATGACGGCCGTGGTGCCGAGTTCCCGCGCGGCCAGGGCGACGGCCTGGGCGTGGTTGCCGGAGGAGTAGGCGGCGATGCCCCGGGACAGCTGTTCGGGGGCGAGCCGGGAGGCCGCGTTGTAGGCGCCGCGGAACTTGAAGGCGCCCACGCGCTGGAAGTTCTCGCACTTGAGGTGGACCTCGGCGCCGACGAGCGCGTCCAGGGTGCGGGAGCGCAGCACCGGGGTGCGACGGGCGACGCCGGCGAGCCGTTCGGCGGCGGCACGGACGTCGTCGAGGGTGACCGGCGGGGTGGTGGTCGTCACGCGTTGCCTCCGGGGCGTCGTCGGCCACTGGACCGACGGCCCAGGGTACCGGCCGGGTCCCCTCCGGCCGGGCGGTGCGCCGCCGCCCGGCCGGAGGAGGGCCCTCAGGTGCCGTCGGCCTCGCCCAGCCACTGCACCAGCGAGACGCGGGCGCGGGCGACCCGCGAGCGCACCGTGCCGATCGGGCAGCCGGTGACGAGGGCGGCCTCCGCGTAGGGGAGACCGAGCATCTGGGTGAGGACGAACGCCTCCTTCCGGTCGTCGGGGAGGGCGTCCAG